>CAUQDE010000223.1:0-3652 GCA_963516425.1 uncultured Kingella sp. | reverse complement strand
CAAACACGCGAAAACCGCGCTCGGCGGCTTCGGCTTGCACCGCTTTGGATACGCCATGCGCCGAGTAAATCAGCGTTGCGCCCTGCGGCACTTCCGCCAAGTCGTCAATAAAAATCGCACCTTTATCGCGCAAGCCATCCACCACAAATTTGTTGTGCACGACTTCGTGGCGCACATAAATCGGCGCGCCAAATAACTCCAACGCGCGTTCTACGATGGAAATGGCTCTGTCCACGCCCGCGCAAAAACCGCGTGGGTTAGCGAGCATAATGGTTTTTTGGGTCATGGTTTTTCTCTTGATGATGTTGGTGGTTTCAGGCTGCCTTGGCGGGGGAAACCGATTGGGCGAAGCAGCCTGAAAACAGGTTTTTGGCTGTCGTGGCGCTGTGCCGTTTTCAGGCTGCCTTTTTATGCTTGATGCTGTCAATCGCCAGCAGAACCGCGCCCACGCAGATAAAGCTGTCGGCAACGTTAAACGCGGGGTAATAATGGTCATTCCAGTAAAACAGCAAAAAATCCACCACTTTCTCGTGCACAAAGCGGTCAATCACGTTGCCCAACGCGCCGCCGATAATCATCGCCGCTGCCCAGTTGCCCAGCTTGCCGAATTCGTTTTTGGCGATGCCGCGCGCCAGATAGCCGCTGATTACAAACGCCAGCACAATAAACAAATATTTCTGCGCCCCGCCCATGTTGGCAAGGAAGCTGAACGCCGCGCCGGGGTTGTACACAAGGGTGAGGTCAAAAAAATGGGGGATGACGTTGAGCCGCTCTTGGTAGGCAAAGCGGGCGAGAACGGCGGATTTGCTGATTTGGTCAAGGATGACGGCGGCAATCGCCACCAGCCAATAGGGTAGGTATTTCATCGGTTTGCGCTTGGAAAAATAAAGCAGGGGATTGTACTGGATTTTCAGGCTGCCTTAAATGCACAAAAGCACCGGCTTCTTGCCAAACAAATGAAAAATCAGGATAATGCGCGGCTTCGTTCAATGAGGCGCAGGCAAAATCCCTACGCTCGCTTTTTTAAGGAAAAAACATGAAACCTGAAATTCATCCGGATTACCATGAAGTCAACGTTACCTGCTCTTGCGGCAACCAATTCGTAACCAAATCCACCATGGCAAAAGAAAACTTCAACATCGAGGTTTGCTCAAACTGCCATCCTTTCTACACCGGCAAACAAAAAATTGTGGATACCGCAGGCCGCGTGGACAAATTCAATCAAAAATACGGCAATATGTTCAAACGTTCGGTTTGATTTATGCCCGCAAAGGCAGCCTGAAAACGGGGAAACTCGTTTTCAGGCTGCCTTTTTCGTTACAACCTTGATTGGCTGCAACCAACAAAAACACGCTTTGCCCCGCCGCAAAGCGTGTTTGCCTTTTCAGGCTGCCCCGGCCTTATCGCTTAACCGGCAGCTTGATATGCGGCTTCACTTTCGGCGCGGCCGCAGGCTCCGGCTCGGGCGCAATCAAGCCCAGCTCAATCTGCTGCTCTTTGCTCAGCAAATTGCTCCAATCGCCGTTTTTGTACCACTCGGGGCCGTCCAGCTCAATCGGATGCTGAATCCGTTCGCAGCCGTTGCCGCACAGCAAATCATCATCCTTGCAATATTTGTCGCAGCCCCAGCAAATCCGCTCGGGATGCTTGGGAAAAATGGGAAATTTTTTTGCCATTGTTTTTGTTCCTCTTGATTATTGTTTTATCGCTCAATCGGCAGCCTGAAAACCATGTTTACGCCATTTTCAGGCTGCCTATCAGTTTGCCTATCAAGGCAGCCTGAAAACTACGGCGCAAGCCGCATTTTTTGCCACGCGCCATCCGCCAGCACATAACACACGCGGTCGTGCAAACGGCTGGGCCGCCCCTGCCAAAATTCCACGCGGTCGGGCCGCACCACATAGCCGCCCCAATGCGGCGGACGCGGCACTTTCAGCGGATGCCGTGCGCCAAACATCGCCGCCCGCGCCACCAGCACCGCCTTGTTCGCAATCGGCCGGCTTTGCTCGCTCGCCCACGCGCCCACGCGGTTGGTGTAGGGGCGGCTGGCAAAATAGGCATCCGATTCGTGTTCGGGCAGCCTGAAAACCTGCCCCTCGATGCGCACCTGCCGCTCCAATTCAGGCCAAAAGAAAGTGAGCGCGGCAAACGGATGCTGCGCCAGCGCCTGCCCCTTGCGGCTGGCGTAATTGGTAAAAAAAACAAAACCCTGCGGATTCACTTCTTTCAACAGCACCACGCGATTAGTGGGGCGGTTATCCGCACCCACCGTTGCCACGTTCATCGCCGTCGGCTCGTTTACCTGCGCCGCCATCGCCTCGTTCAGCCACAATTCAAACTGCTCAATCGGGTCCGCCAAACATTGCGCCTCGGATAATTCCTGCTTGCTGTAATCCTGCCGAATCGCGTGCAAATCCATGTGATTCCCCAAACATGCGTGGAAAATTTAATTATATGCCTATGCCAAATATAGAGCAAAACCGACATCCCAGATGAGAATGAATCGCATTTAATAGTCAAAATCTTAAAGTTTCAATAAGCTCTTTATTTTTTGCTATAATCGCGCCAATCATTTCCAATAATACAAACCACGTTATGAAACTCACCGTTATTGGGCTCAACCACCAAACCGCCCCCCTGGCCATCCGCGAACAACTCGCCTTTTCCGCCGCAGCCTTGGCGGATGCCGTGCGCGATTTGAGCGTGAACGCCGCAGCCGAAGCCGTTATCCTTTCCACCTGCAACCGCACCGAGCTCTATTGCGTGGGCGATGCCGACATGATTATCAGCTGGCTGGCGCACTACCAAGGCGTAAACGTCGCCGACATCCGCCCCTATCTTTACACGCTCGGATGCAGCGAAACCATCCGCCACGCTTTTCGCGTTGCCTGCGGGTTGGACAGCATGGTGCTGGGCGAAGCGCAAATTTTGGGGCAAATGAAAGAAGCCGTGCGCATTGCGCGCGAACAAGGCAGCATCAGCACATGGCTCAACGCCTTGTTTCAACGCACGTTTCAGGCTGCCAAAGAAGTGCGCAGTTTGAGCGGCGTGGGCGATAACGTGGTTTCTATGGCCAGCGCGGCGGTGCGCATGGCAGAGCAAAGCGTGGGCGACATCGGCAGCCTGAATGTGCTGTTTGTGGGCGCAGGCGAAATGAACGAAAACGTGGCGACCTATTTTGCCGCCAAACAACCGCGCAGCTTAATGATTGCCAACCGCACGCTTACCCGCGCCGTAAACCTATGCAGCAAGCTGGGCAACGGCGCGCAAGCCTGCAAACTGGAAGCCCTGCCCGAAATCTTGCACCGCTACGACATTATTATTTCTTGCACAGGCAGCGAATTGCCCGTGATTACACGCGACATGATGGCGCACGCCACCGCGCAACGCATAGGCAGCCTGAAAGCCGACCGCCAATTTATGCTGGATTTAGCCGTGCCGCGCGATATTGAAGCCGAAGTGGCGCAGTTGCCAACCATCGCGCTGTTTACCGTGGACGACATGGCAGAGCGCGTGGCGCACGGCAAAGAAGCCCGCGCCGCCGCCGCCGCCCAAGCCGAAGCGATGGTGCAAGCCAAAGTGAACGAATTTGTGGCCTGGCAGCAAAGCCGCCAGCGCGTGCCGCTGATTTGCGCCCTGCGCGATGAAGGTG
>CAUQDE010000222.1:0-3658 GCA_963516425.1 uncultured Kingella sp. | reverse complement strand
TCGCCAACGGCAAAGGGCGCATGGAAGATTTGGATTTGCTAGACAGCATCGGCAACAATATGGCAGGGCGCACCATTTGCGCGTTGGCAGATGCCGCCGTTTTCCCTGTACGCGGTTTTACCAAACATTTCCGCGAAGAGTTTGTGCATTACATTGAACACGGCAAACCGATGAAGGCGCATAAGTGGCGTTAATGCTTTTTCAGGCTGCCTTAAATACTCATGATATGAGCGGCAGCCAGTTTATTGTGCGTTGGAGCAGTTTATGTCCAAAGGCAGCCTGAAAATGAGATTGCTGCTGTATTGGCAAAGAGAACGCCGTTGAGTTTACAAACAGCAATTGGGCAATCGCCAAAATGCTTTCAGGCAGCCTGAAAACGCTGTAACCACAAGATTTTATTTTAAATAAGGTAACTAGGAACAACCCATGTTACAAGTAGAAATTGACGGCAAACAAATTGCCGTACCCCAAGGCGCAACCGTTATGGAAGCCGCGCACGAATTGGGCACATACATTCCCCATTTTTGCTACCACAAAAAACTATCCATCGCCGCCAACTGCCGCATGTGCTTGGTGGAAGTGGAAAAAGCCCCCAAACCGCTGCCTGCGTGCGCCACGCCCGTAACCGACGGCATGGTGGTGCACACGCATTCCAACATGGCAAAACAAGCCCAAGCGGGCGTGATGGAGTTCCTGCTCATCAACCACCCTTTGGATTGCCCTGTGTGCGACAAGGGCGGCGAATGCCAGTTGCAAGACTTGGCGGTGGGCTACGGCAAAACCACCAGCCGCTACATTGAAGAAAAACGCGCGGTGAAGCCCAAAGACATGGGCGCGTTGATTTCCACGCAGGAAATGTCGCGCTGCATCCATTGCACGCGCTGCGTGCGCTTCACCGAAGAAATCGCGGGCGAACAGGAAATCGGCATCGCCAACCGCGGCGAATGGTCGGAAATTCTGCCGTTTATCGGCAAAGCGGTGGAAACCGAATTGTCGGGCAACGTGATTGACCTTTGCCCAGTGGGCGCGCTTACCAGCAAACCGTTCCGTTTCAACGCGCGCACTTGGGAGCTGAGCCGCCGCAAATCCATCTCCGCACACGATGCGCTGGGCGCGAACTTGGAAGTGCAAACCAAAGAACACACCGTGCGCCGCGTGCTGCCCTTGGAAAACGAAGCGATTAACGAATGCTGGCTGTCCGACAAAGACCGCTTTGCCTACGAAGGCTTGAACCACGAAAGCCGCCTTACCGCCCCCAAAATCAAACACGGTGGCGAATGGAAAACCGTGGATTGGCAAACTGCGCTGGAATATGTGCGCCACACCTTGTCTTGCGTTGCCAAAGAATACGGCGCGGACGAAATCGCGCTGTGGGCAAACCCCATGAACACGGTGGAAGAGCTGTATCTGGCAAACAAGCTGGCAAAAAGTTTGAACATCGCCCACACCACCGCCCAGCTTCGCGCAGCGGATAACGGCGTTTCAGGCAGCCTGAAAGGCGCGGCATGGCTGGGGCAGAGCATTGAACAGCTTGCTAAATGCGATGCTGTGGTGGTGGTGGGCGCGCGGTTGCGCCAAGAGCAGCCGCTGCTCACCGCTCGCTTGCGCCGCGCCGCCAAAGCGGGCATGGCGGTGGACATCCTCGCCGGCAGCCGCGAAACGCTGCACATGCCGCTGCGCGCGCAAAACGTGCTGCATCCCAGCGAATGGGCGAATTACCTGAACACCGCCGCCCAAGACATGGCGCACGACGTTTCAGACAGCCTGAAAAACGCTGAACGCGCCGCCATCCTGCTGGGCGCGGAAGCGCAAAACCATCCCGATTTCGGCAACATCTATCTTGCCGCGCAAAAGCTGGCGCGCGAAACGGACGCGATTTTGGGCGTTTTGCCGCAAGCCGCCAACAGCGTGGGCGCAGACATCATCGGCATCAACCGCGCCGCGATTGGCAATATGGTTGCCGCGCCGAAAAAAGCCGTTATCCTGCTCAATATCGACCCCGAACACGACATCGCAGGCGGTGCGGCAGCCGTAGCCGCGCTGAAACAAGCGGGCAGCGTGCTGGCGTTTAGTGCGTATGAAAGCGAAACGCTGCTGGACGTAGCCGACGTGTTGTTGCCGATTGCGCCGTTCACCGAAACATCGGGCAGCTTTATCAGCATGGAAGGGCGTTTGCAGTCGTTCCACGGCGTAGTCAAAGGCTTGGGCGACAGCCGCCCCTTGTGGAAAGTGTTGCGCGTGCTGGGCAACGTGTTTGGGCTGGACGGCTTTGATTTTGAAACCAGCGCCGACGTGTTGGCGGAAGCCTTGGGCGACCCCGCCGCGCTGCCCGGAAAACTGAATAACGACAGCGATTTGTCCGCCAAAGCCAGCCGCCTGCAATCGGGCAAAAACGAACTGGTGCGCGTGGGCGGCACCGGCATTTACCACACCGACCCCATCGTGCGCCGCGCCGCATCGCTGCAACAAACCAGCCACGCCGCCGAACCGCGCGCGGGCGTGCACCCGAAAACGCTGGCGAACCTAGGCTTGACAGACGGCGAAATCGCCATCGCCACGCGCGGCAGCCAGAACAGCGAAGTATTCGTAACCGTGCGCGCCGACGATACGCTGCCTGAAAACGTGGTTTTCCTGCCCGAACACCCGATAAACGCTCCGCTTGGCGGCATGATGAACGTGATTGAATTAAGAAAGGCAGCCTGAAAATGCAAGAGTGGTTTCAATCTCTATTTGCCCAAACGCTCGGCATGGGCGCGCTCGGCAGCGACATCGGCTTGGTGGTGGCGATTGTGGTTAAAATCGTCATCATCTTGATTCCGCTGATTTTAACGGTGGCGTATCTGACTTACTTTGAACGTAAAGTCATCGGCTTTATGCAGCTGCGCGTGGGGCCCAACGTAACCGGGCCTTGGGGTTTGATTCAGCCGTTTGCCGATGTGCTCAAACTGCTGTTCAAAGAAGTAACCCGCCCCAGTGCATCCAACCGCTATCTGTTTTATATCGGACCGATGCTCTCGCTCGCGCCTTCGTTTGCCGCATGGGCGGTGATTCCGTTTAACGACACATGGGTGCTGACCAATATTGACGCGGGCCTGCTGTATATTTTGATGATTACCTCGCTCTCGGTTTACGGCGTGATTATTGCGGGCTGGGCATCCAACTCCAAATACGCCATGCTCGGCGCGATGCGGGCTTCCGCGCAAACCATTTCTTATGAAATCGCCATGTCTGCCGCGCTGGTGTGCGTGATGATGGTTTCAGGCAGCCTGAATTTCAAAGACATCGTTGCCGCGCAAGCCACGGGTATTGCGGGCGGTTCAATCTTTTCGTGGAACTGGTTTACCCTGTTTCCCGTGTTTTTGGTGTATCTGATTTCCGCCGTTGCCGAAACCAACCGCGCCCCGTTTGATGTGGCCGAGGGCGAGAGCGAAATCGTGGCGGGGCATCATGTGGAATATTCGGGCTTTGCCTTTGCGCTGTTTTTTCTTGCCGAATACATTTTTATGATTTTGGTGGGCGCGCTCACCGCACTGCTGTTCTTGGGCGGCTGGCTCTCGCCGTTTCCACAAAGCTGGGGCATCATCGGCGCGCCGAGCGCGGTTTGGATGTTTGGCAAAATGGCGTTTGTGCTGTATGGCTATTTGTGGATTCGCGCCAC
>CAUQDE010000221.1:0-3708 GCA_963516425.1 uncultured Kingella sp. | reverse complement strand
ACTCGCGACCTCAACCTTGGCAAGGTTGCGCTCTACCAACTGAGCTATTCCCGCCTATCCAAATGTGCCTGAATGATGGAGCGGGAAACGAGTCTCGAACTCGCGACCTCAACCTTGGCAAGGTTGCGCTCTACCAACTGAGCTATTCCCGCTTTGTCTTTGCGCTAAAAGCAAAGAAGCCGCCATTATAGCGACTTCTGTTTTTGTGTCAAGTTGGTTTGTAAAATTATTTGAATTCGTGCCAAGCCATTTTAAGGTAGTAACACATGGACCAAATGGTGAGCACGGAGGCAATCAGCATCAGGGCGTTGCCGACGAATGACAATTGCACGCCCCATGCGGGGATTTCGTGCAGCAGCAGGGCGAAGATGGCGGCCATTTGGGCGGCGGTTTTGAGTTTGCCGATATAGGCGACGGCAACGCTGTTGCGTTTGCCCATTTGCGCCATCCATTCGCGCAGGGCGGAGATGGTGATTTCGCGCCCGATGATAATCATGGCATAAAGCGCGAGGGTGCGGTCCAGTTTGACCAGCAAGATAAGGGCAACGGCAACCATGAGCTTGTCGGCAACGGGGTCTAGGAATGCGCCGAAATCGGAGGTTTGTTTGAGATGGCGGGCGAGAAAGCCGTCCAGCCAGTCGGTGATGCCTGCGGCGGCGAAGATGGCGGCGGCGGTGAGGTTGACGGTGTGTGGGGAGAGCCAGTTGGCGGGAAGATAAAACAGGGCGGTGAAGATGGGGATAAGCAGTATGCGCGCCCATGTGAGACAGATGGGAAGGTTAAATGGCATAGGGTGTCCTTGTGGTGTTTTCAGGCTGCCTTTTGGGTGAGGCAGCCTGAATGGGGATTGTAAACTTGCGTTAGCTCGGGCAACAAGTTTATTTGTGCGATGGGGCGGTGTTGTGGGGGTTTGTGCGACACAAGGGGGCGGTGAGGAAAAAGTCGGATGGGTGTCCGACTTGGAGGCAGCCTGAAAAGGGCAGGGTAATAGGGGGGGGGAATCTGAAACCTTGGCGAAGCCTTTGTAAAAACGCTGAGGCAGCCTGAAAGCTGAAATGGCGTGGCAACGGCTTGTCGTTCAATAGTGTATTCAACAGAACTTTGCAGAGTGGCGAAATATCGGCGAGCCGCCGACGCTCCATCGGTTGCAGGTTCGGCACAGGTTTCAATTTGGTTTTTCAGGCTGCCGTTAGCGTTTTACCAAGGTTTCAGCCTATTTTTTGCCTTTGCTTTTGGCTTTGGCGGCGGGTTTTTCCTGTTTGGCTTTATCGTTTTTGACTGGGCTGTTTTTGTCTTTTTTGGCGGGTTCGGTTTTGCGTTTGTCGGCTTTGCTGTCCTTTTTGCTGTCGTGTTTGGCGTTTTTGCTGCGGCTGTCGTCCTCGCGGCTATCGTGCGACGGGGCGGCGGTTTTGCCTTTGGCTACGGCTTTAACGAGCTGGAGTTTGCTGGAATGCGCGCTGCCGGCGACTTTGAGCGTTTGCCCTGCTTTGATGCTGTTGCCTTTGATTTTGTTCAGCGCGGCAAGCTCGGCTACGTCCATGTTGTAGCGTTTGGCGATGCTGTATAGGGTGTCGCCGCTGCCGACTTTGTGGGTGCCGGTGGGGGCTTCGTTTTTGGCTGCGGCGGCTTTGCTTTTTTCGGCGGCGGCAAGCTGCGGCTGGTGGGGGCGTTCTTTGGCGGCGCGCGTTTCTTGCGCTTCGGCTTGGACGAGGCTGGCTTTAACGGCTTCGCTGGCATAGTTGGCTTTGGCGGCTTCGGCGGCGCGGATGCGCTCTTGCGAGGCGCGGGCAAGCTGCATCAGTTCGTCTTCGGCGGAGCTGTCGCTGCTTTTGAAGTTTTGGCTAGGCTGAACGTCGTTTTCAGTCTGCGTTTGCTGGGCGGCGGTGTCGCTTGCGCCGGTTGGTTTTTCAGGCTGCGCGGATGTTTGGGCAACCGCGGTGGTTTTCTCGGGCTGCGCGGATGTTTGGGCAACCGCGGTGGTTTTTTCAGGCTGCGTTTGCGGTTTGAAAACCATAACGGGCGTGGCGACGATGGCTATTTTTTCAGGCTGCCTGTTGCCTTGGGCCAGGCTGGTTGGGGCGGCGCTGTTGGCTTTTTCAGGCTGCGGTTGGCTGGCGCGGATGGCGGTTGGCTCGGGCTGTCTGATGCTGTTTTGGCTCGCCGCGGCGGCGGGTTTTTCAGGCTGCGGGAAGGTGGCGATGTTGCTGTTGGCAACAACCAGCGGCGCAGGCGCAACGGGGGCGGGCGCGGGGAAGTTGGCTACGCCTTTGCCCAGCACGGGGGCTTGTTCTTTGAAGGTGTCGGGCACGGGGTCAAAATCGGCTTTGGCGAATTCGGAGGCGGGTTTGATGCCCGATGCGCGGTTTTTGTTCACCAAAATGGTGCGCCCTGCTTCCAGATAGGCGGAGCGGATGCCGTTGAGCCGTTGGATTTCGCTGATGCTGCTGCCTGTTTGGGCGGCAATGTCTTGCAGGGAGATGCGGCTGTTGGGGGTGTAAACGTCCCACGATAGCAGCGTGTTCAGGTCGGAATTTTTGTAGTTGCTTTCAAAGGTTTTGGCAGCCTGAATCGGCAGCAGCATTTGGCGGCTGTTGCCTTTGGGGATGAATACGGGGGTTTTGAAGGCGGGGTTTAGGGCGAGAAATTCGCTCTCGGGAATGTTGGCAAGGAACGCGGCGGCGCGGATGTCTAACGGGGCTTTCACGTTGACGGTTTTGAAATAGGGTTCGGATTTGATTTCGGGCAGTTTTAGGCCGAATGCGCCGGGATTGTTCACCAGATTGCGCACCGCGAGCAGCTTGGGCACATAGTTGCGCGTTTCGGCGGGCATTTTCAGGTTTTCGTAGGTGGGGGGAAGGCCTTGGGCGATGGCGCGGTTGACGGCGCGGGTTACGTTGCCTTCGCCCCAGTTGTAGGCAGCAAGGGCGAGCGACCAGTCGCCAAACAGCCCATAGAGGTATTGCAGGTAGTTGAGCGCGGCGTTGGTGGCGGCGTATACGTCGTGCCGCCCGTCGTAGAGCGGGGTTTGTTCCAGCCCGTAGTGCCGCCCTGTGGCGGGCATGAACTGCCACAAGCCCGATGCGCCGACGTGCGAACGCGCTTTGGTTACATACGCGCTTTCAATAAACGGCAATAGGGCGACTTCGGCGGGCATATTGCGTTTTTTGACTTCGTCGGTGATGTAGTACATATAGGGGGTGCTGCGCTGGATGGTGCGGTTGAAATAGGCGCTGTTTTGGGCGAATTTGCTTTCGTGGCTGCGCACCAGCCCTGAATTGACTTCTTGCATGCGGAAGTTTTTGCGCAGGTTGTCCCATACGCTGCCGCCTGATAGGAAGGTGGCGATGGGGTTTTTGCTGAACGGGGTGTTTTGCAGTTGCATCATTGCCGCGCCCGTTTGGGCTGGTTTGTAAGTTTCGCCGTGCGCTAGGGTGGGGAGGATGAATAGGCTGCTGACGGCTAGGGCAATGTTTTTTATGGTTTTCATATTGACGGGAGGGTGTTCGTGCGAAAAAATAGGTTCGCATCGTAATGATATTAGCGTGTTGTGTCAAGCTAAGTGCTTGGCTTTAAAAGGTAAATATGTGCTTTACGGGGTTAGGAACCTATATTCACCATTCTCATAGATATCTTATGCCCTAAAAACGCGGCTACCGCGTTAAAAATGCTGGCAAGGTGTCTAACCTTGCTGCGCTTTTTGCCTTGTAT
>CAUQDE010000220.1:0-3710 GCA_963516425.1 uncultured Kingella sp. | reverse complement strand
GCCTTGTATTCGTACCCACTGAATACAAAATCCGCTCGCGCAGATAACGAATACAGGTTCTAGCAAAAGAAAGGCGACCCCGACGTGCAGGTCTGCTTCGCAGACTTCCCTCACTCCGCATCCTTTTTTCGGCGCGTGCGAACTAGCCGCGCGTTGCGCGTCGTCGGACAACGCACGCTTGTTTCCGAAAAAAGAATGCTGCGTTCGGCTGGACGTAGGGGAAGGCAGTAGTGTCAAACGTTTGTTATGGATTGAACAAAATGGGGCAGTCTGAAAACTGGAAAATGGTTTTCAGGCTGCTTTTTTGTGATGAGAGAGCTTAGGTTGTCTTTATTGTTAAAAGTTACTCAGTAGGCAGCCTGAAACGAGTATGGAGCGGCGACGGCTCGTCGCCAAATGGTTTATTAAACAGAGCATGGCTGGTTTGCCAAGGTGCAAGATGTCGGCGAGCCGCCGACGCTCCATTGCTCCGTTGGGTTGGTTTTCAGGCTGCCTTTGGAAGATGGGACTGGGCATAGCCGTTTAACAACCATTATAAGCAGCCTGAAAACCCTACTCCGTACAAATCGCTTGCTTCGGTACACGCGCCATGTTCCAGTTTGCCACCGCCCAATCCAACACATCGCGCGGGCGGTTCACTTCGGGCGCGGGCGGGATGTTGAGATAGGCGCACACTTGGCGCAGCAAGATTTCTTGTGCCGACAAATCCAGCGCGGGTGCAAGCGTTTGCTTGCTCCACTTTTGCCCTTGCGCGTTTACCAGCAGCGGCAGATGCGCGTAATGCGGCGTGGGCGCGTTCAGGCAACGTTGCAGGTAGATTTGGCGCGGGGTGGAAACCAGCAAATCCTGCCCGCGCACAATATGAGTGATGCCCTGCGCGGCATCGTCCACCACCACCGCCAGCTGATACGCCCAATAGCCATCGGCGCGCAGCAGCACAAAATCGCCAATATCGCGCGCCAGATTTTGCGCATAATGCCCAACAATCTCATCTTCAAACGCAATCGTTTCATCGCGCACCATCATGCGCCAAGCGGGGATTTTGCGCGTGTTCTGATGCAGCCTGAAAACGTTATTCGGGCGACACGCGCCGTTGTACACAAAACCATCCACGCCCATTTGCGCGGCGGCGTGCCAATCTTTGCGGCTGCAATAGCAGGGATACGCCAAGCCTGCGGTTTTCAGGCTGCCTAATGCGGCTTGATACAGCGCGTGGCGTTGGCTTTGATACACCACTGCGCCGTCCCATTCAAAGCCGAATTGTTCTAATGTGAACAAGATGTTATCCGCTGCGCCTGCCATTTCGCGCGGCGGGTCTAGGTCTTCCATGCGCACCAGCCATGCGCCGCCGTGGGCGCGTGCGTCGGCGTAGGATGCGACGGCGGTTAAGAGCGAGCCGATGTGTAACAAGCCTGTGGGGCTGGGGGCGAAACGTCCGATGTAGCGGGGCATAGAGGCAGCCTGAAAAGGGGAAAGGGCGGATTATACGATTTTTGCGCTGTGTGTTTGGGCTGCGCGGAAACTTGTTGCGCTTGTTTTGGTTTCGCAGAAACTCGCTGCGCTCGTTTTCAGGCTGCCGCAAATACAGTAATATCGCGCCCCAAAATAACCGCAAAACGCATAGCCCGTTCATTGTTCAACACCTTTCATTTTCAAAAGGCAATCCCCATGCTTCTCGCCCTTTCCCTGCAAAACTTCGTTATCGTAGAAAAACTCAACCTAAACTTCCAAAACGGCTTCACCGTGCTCACCGGCGAAACAGGCGCGGGCAAATCCATCACGCTGGACGCCATCGCCCTGTTGCTGGGCGACAAAGCCGATTACAGCCAAATCCGCACAGGCGCAAACGAAGCGCAGCTTTCCGCCCTGTTTGACATCAGCGAACACCCCGCCCTGCAAGCCGAGTTGCGCGAACAAGGCTTGCTGGATGAAGACAGCAGCGAGCTTGCCATCCGCCGCACCATTGATATAAAAGGCAAAAGCCGCAGCTACATCAACAACCAAGCCGCCACGCTTGCCCAGCTTAAACACATCGGCTCGCAGCTGATAGACATCCACGGGCAAAACGCGCACCACTCCCTAAACCAAGAATCCGCCCAACGCCAATTGCTAGATGCCTTTTCAGGCAGCCTGAAACTGGTTGAGCAAACCCAAGCCGCCTATCAAGCATGGCAAAGCGCGCAACAAGCGCTAAACGAAGCGCAAACCCAAGCCGAAAACATCGCCATCGAGCGCGAACGCCTAGAATGGCAATACAACGAGCTAGACCAAATCGCCCCCGAAACAGGCGAATGGGAAAGCCTAAACCAAAGCCACGACAGCCTTGCCAACGCCGCCGAGCTGCTGCAAGCGGCAAACGAAGTTTTGGAATACATAGACAGCGACAACGGCATCGCTCGCCAAATCAGCCGCAGCCAGCGCACCCTAAACAAGCTGGAACACATAGAACCGCGCTTTGCCGAAAGCCTAGAAATGCTAGACAGCATAGAAGCCGAATTAAGCGAAATCAGCCGCAACCTGAGCGGCGTGTTAAGCGACATAGAAATCAACCCCAACGAATTGCACGCCAAAGAAGAGCGCATCAGCGAGCTGATGAGCATCGCCCGCAAATACCGCATAGAGCCTGAAGAGCTGCCCAACAAGCTGGCAGAAATTCAGGCTGCCTTGCAACAGCTAGAAGCCGCCACCGATATTGAAGCGCTGCAAAAAAACGTTGCCCAAGCGCAAGATGCCTATATGCAAATCGCCCAGCAGCTATCCAGCGCACGGCACAAAGCCGCCAGCAAGCTCGCCCACGAAACCACCGCCCATATGCAAACGCTCGCCATGAAAGGCGCGAAATTCCACATAGAACTGCAACCGAGCAGCCCCACCGCGCACGGCTTGGAACACATCCAATACCAAGTCGCCGCCAACAAAGGCACGCCGCTGCGTCCGCTCAATAAAGTTGCGTCAGGCGGCGAATTGGCGCGCATCAGCCTATCCATCCAAGTGGTAACCAGCCAATATACCCAAGTGCCCACGCTGATTTTTGACGAAGTGGACACAGGCATTGGCGGCGGCGTTGCCGAAACCGTCGGGCGTGCCCTGCGCACGCTGGGCAAACAACACCAAGTGCTCGCCATCACCCACCTGCCGCAAGTTGCCGCCTGCGGTGAATACCATTGGCAAGTCGCCAAACACAGCGACGGCGAACAAACCGTGAGCGAAATCAGCGTGTTGGACGATGCCACGCGCGTGAACGAAATCGCCCGCATGCTCGGCGGCGAAAAAATCACCGACACCACGCGCCAACACGCAGCAGAGATGCTGGCAAACGCGGCGAAATAGTTTTTCAGGCTGCCTATTGGTGTTGCGATAGGCAGCCTGAAAACCCAAATGGAGCGGCGACGGTTCGTTGCCAAAGAATAAACGAGCACAATAATATTGAACCCTGCTTTCAGGCTGCTTTTTGACACAGGAAACCGAATATGAAAGACATCAAACAACAATACAAAGAAGCCACCGCCGCTTTCCGCCGCCGCCCCAACCAGCATAACCACGAAGCCATCGCTCAGCTCTACGACCTCAAAGCCGCACTAGAAAGGCAGCCTGAAAACCGCGAAACAGCCGAAATGCTGTCTGCCGTGTGCAGTTTGTTGGAGCTGCATTTGTCGGCATTGCGCGCGTTTGAGCCGTTTGCCGATGCTACCGACCGCAAAGACCAAACC
>CAUQDE010000219.1:0-3729 GCA_963516425.1 uncultured Kingella sp. | reverse complement strand
GCAAGGTTGTAGCCCGATTCTTCTACGATGATTTTGGGCCAGAGCATGCCTGGGGTGTCGTAAAGCCAGAAATCGTCGGCGAGGAATAGGCGTTGTTCGGCTTTGGTGATGCCCGGTTCGTTGCCTGTTTTGGCGGATTTTTTGCCTATCATGCCGTTGATGAGCGTGGATTTGCCAACGTTGGGGATGCCGCAAATCAGCACGCGCAGGGGTTTGTCTATGCCTTTGCGATTGGGCATTAGGCTGCGGCAGGCGGCGGTGATTTTGGGGGCGGCGGCTTTTTCGGAGCTGTCTAACGCGATGGCTTGGGTTTGCTCTTGCGCGGCGTAGTAATCCAGCCAGATGGCGGTGCGCTCGGGGTCGGCGAGGTCTTGTTTGTTGAGGATTTTGAGCTTGGGCTTGCCTTTGGCTAGCTGGGCGAGCAGGGGGTTTTCGCTGGATGCGGGCAGGCGCGCGTCCAGCATTTCTATCACCATATCCACGCTTTTAAGGCGCTCGGCGATGGCTTTTTTTGCTTTGTTCATGTGTCCGGGGAACCATTGGATTGCCATGTGGGTGCTTTCGTGTTGGGGGTTTAGAGTGGAATAGGCAGCCTGAAGCTGGGTGGGGACTTTGAGGCAGCCTGAAAACAAAAAATACCGTCATTCCCGCGCAGGCGGGAATCTTATTAGCTATTCTGGAATGATTGTTAAAACAAACCGTTGTTTAAGTTCAACCAAGATTCCCGCCTGCGCGGGAATGACGGCAATTTAATATTTTTTGTTTGATTTTAGGGTTTACAAAGGTTGCAGCCTGAAATGGGGGTAGATAGGCTTGTAAACGGTTTTTCAGGCTGCCTTTGTTGTTCTTGTAAACAAGATAAGGCAGCCTGAAAACGGTGTGGATTATATCATTTTATGTTTTCCCACCAGTCGCTGGTTGGCGTATCTAGCGTGAACACTTGCCCGAGCGTGGGGGTGAGCGTGGCGATGTTGTGCGCGCGAATCAGCGGGATGCTGCGGCGCACGGATTCGCTCCACGGGTGCATGGCGAGGCTAAACATACCCCAATGAATCGGCATAAAGCGTTGGGCGCGCAGGTCGGCGGCGGCTTGGGCGGTTTCTTCGGGGTGCATGTGGTTGTCGCGCCAGTTTTCGTTGTATTGCCCGTTTTCAATCAGGGCAAGGTCTATTTTGGGGAAGCGTTGGTGGATTTGTTGGTAGTGTTTGCCGTAGCTGCTGTCGCCTGAGAAATAGATGGTGTGTTGCGGGGTTTGGATGATGTAGCCTGCCCATAGGGTTTTGTTGAAATCGCGCCAGCCGCGGCTGCTGTTGTGCCGCGCGGGGACGGCGTGGATTTTCAGGCTGCCGCTGGCGCTGTGTTGCCACCAATCTAGCTCTATGATGCGCTGGGCAGCAATCCCCCATTTTTGCAGCAGCGTGCCAAGATTGAGCGGCACGATAAATTGGGCTTGGCTGTGGATGTGGTGTTGCACGGTGAGCTTGTCTAGGTGGTCATAGTGGTTGTGGCTGTATAGGATGTAGTCTATCGGCGGCAGTTGGCTTAGGCTGGCGGGCGGGGCTTGATAGCGGCGGCAGATGAAGGGCAGCGGCGATGCTTGGCGGCTGAACACGGGGTCTAGCAGCAGGGTTTTGCCTGCGATGCGAATTAGTAAGGTGCTGTGCCCAAACCAAACGAGACGGGGTTGGTCGTCTTGCAAAAAGGTTGCCCAATCGGGGCTTTGGCTGGGCAGCGGCGCGGGCGGTGCGTATTTGGGCGCATCGAAGGTCATGGCTTTGAGCCAGCGCAGCACGGTTTTAATGCCGCCCTGCACAGGCTGCTGCGCGGGGGTTACGAAGAATTTTTGGCTGATGGGATGGTAGTGGTCGCTGGCGGGGCGGATGGGATAGCGCATAGTGTGGCGGGGATAACGGGATAACAAAGGGATGGATGATACGGGGTTTGCGGCAGCCTGAAAACGCAGGCAAGCGGTTGATGCCCGTTTCAGGCTGCCGTATAAAACGGCACAGTTCTTGCTTAATGCTACAAACGCGGTCAAAAGATTGCCCGCGTTGTCATCCCCATTAACTTTTTTGATTAGAGTGCAACCATGAAAACAAACTATTGGCTCTTGCCCTTGCTGGCGCTGGGTTTAACAGGATGCTTAAACGACAAGATAGCGACAACATCATCCCGCACGTCGCCCAAAAACACCGCAAGCATTATGGTATCCCGAAAAGACAGAATGCCCACCCCGCCCGATGCCAACAACCCGGGCGCAAACCCAAACAACAACGACAACACCGCCACGCCCCCGTCGCACAACGGCGGCGAAACCCCTATCGCGCCCGATAACGGCAACGGCAACAATAACAACGACACACCCCCGCCAACCCCCGCACCAAACCCAAACACAGGCGCGAATGACAACAACGGCAACAACAACGGCAATACCCCGCCGCCCACCCCACCGTCGCCCGACGCATCGTTCAAACACGGCAAGCTCACCTCCGCCAAAGCCCTGCTGGCTTACCTCGCCAGCCTAGACGGCAAAGGCGCGCTGTTCGGGCAGCAGCGCGGCTTGGATATCGCCATTGCCCCCGATGCCAATGCAGATTACCAATCAGACGTTTACGCCATGACGCAACAATATCCCGCCATCATTGGTTTAGACATCACAGAAATCCCGCATGACCCCAAATTATCCACTGAAGAAAACGGCAAGCGCATGGGCAACGCCATAGCGCAAATAGACAGCATCGGCAGCATTGCCACCCTATCCGCCCACTGGCGCAACCCCATGCCCGGCCCCAACGGCATCAGTGATTATGCCAACGTGGATTTAAACCGCGTGCTGCCCAATGGCGATTTAAACAGCGTGTACAACAACTGGCTAGATGAAGTTGTTGCCACCGCCAAATACGCCGTGCGCGCCGATGGCAGCAAAATTCCCTTTATCTTCCGCCCATTGCACGAAGCCAATGGCAATTGGTTTTGGTGGCACTATGGGCATGGCGGCGAAGAAGCCTATAAAAAACTGTTTGCCTACACCATTAACTACATCCGCCAACACGGTGCAAAAGACCAAATTTTGGCAGTCTTCTCGCCCAACGCCAATTTCAACGGCGACGAAAAACGCTACAACCAGCTTTACCCTGGCGATGATGTGGTGGATATTTTGGGCTACGATGGTTATGCCTTTAATAACAATATGTTAGCCAAAGATAAATGGGTGGGCGAAGTGGTAGAAGATATGGCGATGCTCACACGCCTAGCCGCCAGCAAAGGCAAAGTAGCCGCCTTAACCGAATTTGGGCGCGATGGCGCAAACATGATTCGCGCATCAGGCAACACCGACTTGCACTTCTTTACCGATTTGCTGGCTGGGCTAAAAGCCAACCCCCAAGCGCGCAAAATCGCTTATATGCACACATGGGCAAACTGGGGCAACACAGGCAGAGATTTCTCGGTTTACACCCCTTGGAAAGGGCACGAAATGGAAAGCGATTTCCAAGCGTTTGAACGAGACGAGTACACCTTGTTTAACCGCGATATTAGTCAATAATCGCGCAACAATAGGCAGCCTGAAATGAGGTTTCAGGCTGCCTGAATCGTCATTCAACAAGTAGGGTGTGTGGCTTGCCACACACCGTTTTATTGAGCCTTGCTAAAACGGTGCGTGGCAAAGCTACACACCCTACGGAATCAATTTTCAGGCTGCCTTTGATGATTGAGGCAGCCTGAAAACTG
>CAUQDE010000218.1:0-3766 GCA_963516425.1 uncultured Kingella sp. | reverse complement strand
GTGCAACGCGGTTGGATACAGTTTAACCACGCTGGCTATTTCAGCACTGCGCTTGCGCCGTATGACGGGCAAAAGCTGCTGATTGCTTACGATTGGGACGATGCCAGCCATATTGAGGTGTATCAGCCCGATGGGCGGTTTGTGTGCACCGCGCAATTAAACGGCAACACCCGCGCCGCGTTTGAAAACGTGGACAGCATGGCGGATACGCAGCGCAAAAAACGGGTTGCCAAGCAGATTACGCGCAAAAACAACCAAATCCAACGGCTGCAAATGGATATTAACGGCGGCAATGTGATTGAGAACACGCCTGATTTTGCGCAGATTTTGCCAAGCGAGCCTGTGCCAGCGAATGAGCACGAGTTTGATGTGTGGGATAGGTTGGATTGGCGCGATGATGAAGAGAGTGCGCCTGCTAAGAAACAGTATTTTAATTTTGGATAGAAAAGGGAAAAAACCATGAAATTACAACAACGATTGGCGCAGTTTATGCAGGTGCATAATGTGTCGCAAAACCAAGTTGCCAAGGGGATTGGCAAAAGCGCGGCAGCGGTGAACCAATGGCTGCAAGGCAAGTATGCGGGCGATAACGATGCGTTGGAACAGCTGATTGGCGCTTATTTGAGCCGCGAACAAGGACGCTTGGCAGTTAGCCGCTTGGCAAAGCAATGGGTGGAAACCGCCACCGCCAAGCGTATGCTGGGGCTGCTCACCGCCGCCCACCGCGACCGCGAAAACGCCTTGCTTTATGGGCAGGCGGGCATGGGCAAAACCACCGCGCTGCGCCATTACGCTGATGAGCATCCTGATGTGGTGTTGATTGAAGCGATGCCGACTTACACGCCTGCGGTGGTGCTGAAAACCATTGCCAAGAAGCTGGGGATACCCGTTTCAGGCAGCATGAACGACATCAACGAAGCCATTTTGAGCAGGCTTACCGATAGCGGGCGCATGATTGTGGTGGACGAAGCGGAAAACCTTTCCACCAAATCGCTAGAAATTTTGCGCCGTTTGCATGACAACGCGGAGGTGGGCTTGGTGCTGGCAGGGATGCCGCGCTTGCGCAGCAATTTGATGGGACGGCATGGCGAGCTGGCGCAGTTGTTTAGCCGCGTGGGCTATGTGTTGGAGCTGCCTGAAAGCATGGCGGATAAGGAGTTGGCGCAAATTTGCCAACACACGCTGCCTGAATTGAGTGAGGTGTTGAGTAATAAGATGGTGCAACGCGCTAATGGCAGCCCGCGCCGCTTGTGGAAAATGATGACGATTGCCGACCGCACCAGTAAGGAAACGGGCGATGCGATTAACGCCGATATGTTGGAGCAGCTGGACAAAATGCTGTTGAAAAACTGATGGTTATATTTTTTTGCCTGTTGATTTTTGTAACTATTTGATTTTAAAGGAAACGTAAAATGAACAATATAAATAGCACACGCGGATTATGGCGCGATTTGGCGATGCTGGTGGCTGGGATGCTGGCGGGGATGATGCTGACGGCGGCGAGTTCGCATGCGCAGCCGCCTGTGCAGCCGATGCCTGTTGCAACGGCGGTGGAAAAGAATTGCGACACGCTGTGGAACACGCCGTATGCGGATTTAAGCCCTGCCGAGCAGGAAGCGCGTTATCAATGCGATGAAGCGGAAGCACTGGTGGATAGATGGGCGGCGGCGAGCGGGGAGGAGCAGCTATGACGCATTACATCCTTTATCTGCCCAGCGATACGCACGAGCCTTTGCCGATTGGCACGATTCACTACCGCGCTGCCACCAACCAAGCCATTTTACAGTTGGAGGGCAGCAAGGAGCAGACATTTTACAGCGTGGCTGCGGCGATGCTGCGCGTGAAACAGCAGTATCCCAGCGCGTTTTTGGAGGAAGTATGAGCGAAGTGATTAACCGCTACACCGTGCAAATCCATGTGCATTATGACCGCGAAAGCAAGCGATATGGCTGCACGGTGCGCAATCTGGCGGGCGAGCTGCTTTGCCCTGAAGCGCAAACCAACTATCCCGCCCAAGCGGATGCCATTTATCAAGCCTTGCATCATTTGGCATTGGAAAACAATTTTTCAGGCTGCCTAAAAGAAGCGGAGTGTTAAATGAGCATCGCCGAGCAAGAACCTGATTTAGCCAGCGAGCTGCGCTACGCCCGCAGCGCCATCTGGACGGTAGCGCAGATGGGCGGCGAAAGCGCCAAGCTGTTGATGCAATACATTGGCTGGTTTGCCCCGCCCAACGGCAAATTGAGCTTTGCCGAAATTGTTGCCCATTTGGCGGCGGTGCAGGCGATGTTTAACGATAGCACCGCCGAGCAATGGCAAGCAGCTTTGCGGCAGATGTTGGCGGATAAGGTTGCAGGCAGCCTGAAAACGCCGCTGACCGACCATTTGGCGTTGGAAGATTATTTAGCCGCCGCAAGCCATGCGCGGGATGGGCAGCCTGAAAATGATGGCAGCGGGCACGCAGCAAGCGCAGCGCAAGGCGCAAACCACAGCGCCGGCAGCTACCCCGAAGGCACGCGCCTTGTGCCCAAGAGCGAACCGCCACCCGCCGCCGCACCGCCCAGCGCAGAGCAAAAAGCCCGAGCGCATAAGCTGTGCCAACAAATGCAACAAGCCTGCCACCGCGCACGGCGATAGGCAGCCTGAAAAGCAAAACTGATTTTTAACCCTACGGCAAGCAAGCCTTGCCAAGCAACAAAAGGAAATAGCCATGACTATTGATTTGAGCCAATACAAAACCGATGCCAAAGGCAATTTAATCCCCCTTGCAAACATTAAAGAGCTGGATTTGGCGCGCGACGATTTGGTAAATGAAATCTTTGCCGCCGTGCAGCCTGCAATGGACGCACTGGATAACGCCAAGCAACGCGCCATTGCCGATGTGCGCGCCTTTGTGGAGCTGTCGGCAGAAAAATACGGCGTGAAGCCCAGCAAAAAAGGCAATATCACGCTCACCAGCTTTGACGGCAAATTGCGCGTGAACGTTGCCATGAAAGACGTGATGATGTTTGATGAGCGACTGCAAGCCGCCAAGGCATTGATTGATGAATGCCTAAACGAATGGACACAAGACAGCCGCTCGGAATTGCGCGTGATTGTGCAGCAGGCGTTTGACGTGGATAAAGACGGGCACATCAGTACCGCCAAAGTGCTTAGCCTGCGCAGCCTGAAAATTGAAGATGCCAAATGGCAACGCGCCATGCAGGCTTTGAGCGACAGCCTGCACACGCTGGCGACGCGCGAATATGTGCGCCTTTATCGGCGCGATGAGCACACAGGCGAATGGGCGCTATTGAGCGCAGATGGGAGAGCATGATGGGTAGCAATACATCGTTTTCACATAGCAAACATGCCGACCTGTATCTGAAATTAACCGCAGATAGCGGGTATCGATCCGAAGAAACCCGCCGTATCAGCCCAGACCAATGGGCACGGATACAGGAGATTTTGAATGAGCAGGAGCAATCATGAACAACGAAATCAAACTGCACGCCAATAGCTCGGTGGACGATATAGCGGTGGATGGTTTAAGCCTGCTGGATATGCTGAATGTGTGCAATCTGGCGATTGCGGGCTTGCCTGCCCTTGTGGATGCTATCCATCAAGGCGCACCGCGCAGGAGTTTGCCGCGGATGTGCAACGGCGTGCGGCGGTTTTTGGCGGCAGCGCAACAAGCGGCAAAAGATGAGCCTGAATTGCTGGCGGCGGTTGAAAAGTCCTTGACCTAAAATATAACTAATTGATTATTAAAGAGTCAATACCTGCA
>CAUQDE010000217.1:0-3778 GCA_963516425.1 uncultured Kingella sp. | reverse complement strand
AATAGCTGCCGATTTCCTCGCGCGACATCCGCAAAATAAAATCATTTGCCGCAAAGCCGCGGATATACAAGCGGTCAGACAAATTCAGCAAAAACATCGCCAGCCGTTCTTCCGCCCGCATATTGCCCAAAAGCAGCATCACCGTTTGGTTACGCACAATCTCGCGGCTCATCAAGCGCAAAACGTGCAGATAAAGCTGCGGGATTTTCTCGCTCAACTCGTCGATTTGGTCAAACGGCAGCTCGCACACCTCGCTGTCTTCCAGCGCCACCGCGTCGCAAGCATATTTGCCCAAGCAAATCCCGTCCGTGCCCACCAATTCGCCCGACATAAAAAAACCCGTAACTTGGTCGCGCCCGTCTTGCGTGCTCACCGCCGTTTTGAAAAATCCCGTGCGGATGGCAAACAAAGAAGTGAACGTTTCCCCCGCATGAAATAAGAATTCTCCTCTCTTTACACGACGATTTTGTTTCAACACTGCGCCAATTTGGTTAAAATCCTCCTCCTGAAACCCAACGGGCATACAGATTTCTTTTAATGAACAGTGTGTGCATTGCGTTTTGCAAATGGGCAGCCTTGACATAATTCTTTGTAGTCCTAAATAGTTAGTTGGTCTAGTTATATTGTCTAATTGATAAAACTTTACATTGCTTGTAAAGCCAATGCTAATTTTAACAAAATTTGATTAAAAGCAAAATCATTTACTTAACCACCACCATGAAAACCATCACCATCGCACCACACACACCCACGCTGTTTGACTTTGACCGCGAACTCATCGCTAGCCTGCCCGCCAGCGGCCCGCGCTACACATCTTATCCCACCGCCGACCGCTTCCATGACGGTTTCAGGCAGCCTGAATACGTTTCCGTGCTGGAAAACACGCTTTCAGGCAGCCTGAAACCCGTTTCGCTTTATGTCCACATCCCGTTTTGCAACGTGATTTGCTATTACTGCGGCTGCAACAAAGTCATCACCAAAGACACCAGCAAAGCCGACGAATACTTAACCTATCTGGAAAAAGAAATGGCGCTGCTCGCCCCGCATCTGCACGGCAAGCACCAACTTGCCCAGCTTCATTTCGGCGGCGGCACGCCCACCTTTTTAAGCGACGAGCAGTTGGAACGCGTGTTTTGCCTTATCCGCCAGCATTTTGAATTGCTGCCCGACGGCGAATATTCCATTGAAATCGACCCGCGCAAGGTGAGCCGCGAGAGCGTGTTCAAACTGGGCGAACTGGGCTTTAACCGCATGAGCGTGGGCATTCAAGATTTTGACCCCAAAGTTCAGGCTGCCGTAAACCGCATCCAAACGGTGGAAGAAACGCGCGAAGTGATTGAAGCCGCGCGCGAAGCAGGGTTTAAATCCATCAGCGTGGATTTGATTTACGGGCTGCCGCACCAGTCGGTGGAAAGCATCAAGCCCACGCTGGACACCGTGCTCTCGCTGTCGCCCGACCGCCTTGCGCTGTATCACTACGCGCATCTGCCGCATATTTTCAAGCCGCAGCGGCGCATTGACACCAACGCCGTGCCCAGCAGCGAAGAGAAATTGGACATTCTGCAATACGCGGTGAAGCTGCTGGACGAGCGCGGCTATGTGTTTATCGGCATGGACCATTTTGCCAAGCCCGAAGACGAGCTGGCGGTTGCCCTGCGCGAAGGGCGTTTGCAGCGCAATTTCCAAGGCTATTCCACCTATGCCGATTGCGATTTAGTAGCGATTGGCGTGAGCAGCATCGGCAAAATTGGCAACACATACAGCCAAAACCAGCGCGATTTGAATGCGTACTACGCCGATTTGGACGAGGGCAAACTGCCCGTGATGCGCGGCTATGAGTTGAACGCTGATGACGTGATGCGCCGCCAAATTATCCAAGATTTGATGTGCCGCTTTGCGCTGGAACTGGCGGATTATCAGCCCAATTTTGCCGAATACTTTGCCGAGGAAATCCCCGATTTGCAACGCATCGCCGCGCTGGGCTTGATTGAATGGCAGCCTGAAACGGGCAGCCTGAAAGTTACCCCGAAAGGGCGTTTTTTGATTCGCAACATCGCCATGATTTTTGATTACTACTTGCGGCATAAGGAAACCAAAGCCAAGTATTCGCAGACGGTTTAAAGCAGATTTTCAGGCTGCCTTTATAAGCTAAATAGGCAGCCTGAAAACGCAAATAGGGCAGAGCGCATATTGCCCTCCTGTTGTTCACCCACCCCAAAAAGGAAATCCCATGACCCAACAATTCATCGCCGATGCCAGCTTTTGGCAACTGTTCCCACAAGCCCAGCTCGCCGTGCTGATATTAGACAATATCAACAACCAAGGCGAATCCAGCCCCGCCATCAAACAGCTTTTGGCAGAAGCCAACCTCGCCGCCAAAAAGCATCTCACCGCCGAACAGCTAAGCCAAAACCCCGCCGTTGCCGTGTGGCGGGAAGCCTATCAGCAATTTAAAACCAAAAAAGGCGTACGCAGCAGCATAGAAGCCCTGCTCAAACGCATAGAACAAGGCAAAGGCGTAGGCAGCATCAACCCGTTGGTGGACATCTACAACGCCGCTAGCCTCACATACGGCTTGCCCTGCGGCGCGGAAGATATTGACACCTTTGTAGGCAGCCTGAAACTGCACATCACCCAAGGCAGCGACGAATTTTTCGCGCTCGGCGACGAAGAAAATTCGCTCACGCTGGCAGGCGAACTCTGCTACACCGACGATGCGGGCGCAGTGTGCCGCTGCTTCAACTGGCGCGACGGCAAACGCACCATGATTACAGAAAACAGCCGCCGCGCGTTTATCGTGCTGGAATATCCCAACGCCAGCCGCCGCGCCGATTTGGAAGCTGCGCTTGCCGACATCGCCCGCCATGCGCAAGCCGAACTGGGCGCAAGCGTTGTGCGCCAAGCTGTTTTGACTGCCGACAATCCTGCCATTGACTTGAATTAACCGTTTGCTTTTACCAGCGCACGGCTTGCCAGCAAGCCGTAGGAGCGCGGGAAAAGTTTCAGGCTGCCTCACATCGCGCCCGCGCCTAAGCAGCCTGAAAACGCCACAACCCCCAAAGGTAGCCTGCATAATGAAGCCAAGACCAAAGGCAGCCTGAAAATCACCCAAACGGCTTTTCAGGCTGCCTAACACATCCGTTCAATGCCACTCAGCCCATCCGCAAAATCCGCAAAAAGGACACCCCATGATTCCCTACGGCCGCCAAACCATTTCCCAAGACGACATCGACGCCGTCGTTTCCGTGCTCCAATCCGACTTCCTCACCCAAGGGCCGCAGGTGCCTGCCTTTGAAGGCAGCCTGAAAAGCTACTGCGGCGCCGCGCACGCCGTTGCCGTGAACAGTGCCACGTCCGCCCTGCACATCGCCTGCCTCGCGCTCAGCTTAAAACCGGGCGACATCGTATGGACCACGCCCATCACCTTCGTCGCCAGCGCCAACTGCGCCCTCTACTGCGGCGCAACGGTGGATTTTGTGGACATCGACCCCGCCACGCTCAACCTTTCCATCCCTGCACTAGAAGCCAAACTGCGCCAAGCCCAAGTTTCAGGCTGCCTGCCCAAAATCCTTATCCCCGTGCACCTGTGCGGCGAGCCCTGCGACATGGCCGCCCTGCACCAACTCGCCCAACAATACGGCTTCAAAATCATCGAAGACGCCTCCCACGCCATCGGCGCCAGCTACCGCGGCGGCAAAGTCGGCAACTGCCGATACAGCGACATCACCGTATTCAGCTTCCACCCCGTCAAAATCATCACCACCGCCGAAGGCGGCGC
>CAUQDE010000216.1:0-3781 GCA_963516425.1 uncultured Kingella sp. | reverse complement strand
TGGCGGGCGCGTTGGTGCAGCACCATTTTGGCGGAGCAATGCGGGCAGCCGAAGGTGTGTCCGCAGTCGCCACAGAACAGGGCGGGGGCGAAACCGCGGCGGTTGAGATACACCAGCGACATGCCGCCTTGGGCGTGGTTGTCTTGCAGCAGTTTGAGCGCAAGCGGGGAGATGCCGTTGTTGAGCGTGAGCGGGCGCACGTCCAATAGCTGGATTTGCGGCAGCCGGGCATTCGGATTGGCGCGGTGCGGCAGGCTGAGCAGGCGGTATGCGCCTGTTTGCGCTTTGTGCCAGCTCTCCAAGCTGGGGGTGGCGCTGCCGAGCACGACGGGGCAGGCGGCTTGCCGGGCGCGCCATACCGCCAAATCGCGGGCGTGGTAGCGCAGTTCGTTGTCTTGTTTGAACGATGAATCGTGTTCTTCGTCCACCACAATCAGCGCTAAATCGGGCAAAGGAGTAAATACAGCAAGCCGCGTGCCAATGATGAGCTTGGCTTGCCCAAGCATGGCGCGCAGGTAGTCTTGGCTGCGCTTGCCGGCGGCGGTTTGGCTGTGCAGCACGGCGGCGGGCAGGCCGGGGAAGCGGTTGGCCACGCGCTGCAACAGCTGCGGCGTGAGGTTGATTTCGGGCAGCAGCAGCAACACTTGCCTGCCTTGCGCGAGCGCGCTTGCCATCGCGTCAAAATAGACTTCGGTTTTGCCGCTGCCTGTGATGCCGTAGAGCAAAAAGGGTTGGAACTGCCCGAGGGCAGCCTGAATTTGGCGGGACGCGGTTTGCTGCTCGGGGTTGAGCGTGTGGGCGGATGGGGGGATTTCAGGCTGCCCTTGCGTGGTGATTGCCAGCCAATTTTGCGCGGCGTAGTCGTTAATCAGGCTGGCGGCTTGCGGGTGGATTTTTTTCAGCGCGGGCAAAGAGAGGCAGCCTGAAAACAGCGCTTGCCACAGCGCAAGTTTTTTGTGCGAACGCGCGGGCGGGGCAGGCTGCTGTTTGCCTAGCTCGTTGAGCGAATAGAAGGTTTCAGGCTGCGGTATTTTGGCGGCTTGGTTTTCGCGCAGGGCTTGCGGCAGCGCGGTAAACGCGGTTTGCCCGATGGGGTAGTGGTAATAGCGCGCGGTGAACTCAATCAGCGCCAGCCAGCTTTCGGGCAGCGGCGGCTCGTCTGATAACACTTGCTGCACGGCGCGGATTTTGTGCGCGGCGATTTCAGGCTGCCGCTCCTCGCCCCACACAATGCCCGCCACAGTTTTGTTGATAAACGGCACCAGCACGCGCGTGCCACGCGGCAGCGGCGTGGAGTGGGCATAAGTGAGCAAACCGAGGGGAACGTTTAACGCGATTTTGAGATAGCAAGGCATTTTCAGGCTGCCGTAAACACGAAAAGGCGGATTATGGCATAAATCCGCTGCGCACCATGCCGCAAAGTCTGCTGCAAAAACGAATGCCGACACGCCCAAGGCAGCCTGAAACGCCATCTCGCGCTATACTGGCGCACCTTAATTCATCCGCGAAAGACACCCCATGAACTACGCCCAAGATGCCCTCTGGTGGCGGCTCACCCACCCCACCATCCGCGACCTCGCCAGTCTGCTTACCGCCCCGCCGCTGTGGCACACAGGCTGCGAACTGCTTACGCGCGAGCTGCTCGGCGAACACGGTTTCAGGCTGTTGTTAGCATGGAACGACCAATGGCAAAGCGACCCCCAAAGGCAGCCTGAAAAGCTCACCCGCAACCGCTATGCGCTGGGCAAATACGCCGAAGACCTGCTTGCCTACTGGTTTGCCCACGCCCCGCATGCCAAGCTGCTCGCCGCCAATCTGCCTGTTTACAGCGAAGGCGCAGCGGGCAAAAGCACGCTTGGCGAGATGGATTACATTGTCGCGCTGGGCGGCACGGTTTACCACCTAGAACTCGCCTGCAAATACCACGGCAGCGCCACAGGCGAACACATGGCAGGGCTCAACCCACGCGACACCCTTGCGCGCAAACAGCGCAAGCTGCAACGCCAGCTCGCCCTGCTTGCCACGCCCGAAGCCCAAGCCACCCTGCGCCAACACCGCATCGCCTTTGAAAACATCCGCAGCGCCAGCATCGTGCGCGGCATCGGCTTCACCGCCGCAGGCACGCTCCCGCCTGCCTTCCCGCCCCAAGCATGGAGCGGTATCTGGACAACCACCCCCCAAGCCCTGCCCGAACACGCCCGCTACTACCGACTCCCCCGCACCGAATACCTCGCCCCCGTCCGCATCACGCAGCCTGAAACCATCAGCCGCAGCCAAATCACCCCCGCCGCGCTGTACGCCCAAGTAGAGCCTCGCCCCGACGGCTATTGGCACGAAGAGCAGCGGATTATGGTGGTTGCCGGTTGATGAGCGCGGTTTCAGGCTGCCCTAACCCAAATATCCGCCACGCAGAGCAGCGCAAACTCATTTTCAGGCTGCCTCAGCCCAATCTTTCGCCCTATCACGCCGCGCATCGCGGCGTACCCGCGCGGGGAGCCTTTGCCGTTGCGCCGCCATCCCGCCCGCGTTCAAACCTTCGCCAAGCGGCAAAAGGCAGCCTGAAAAAGCGTTTTGCTCTTTCAGGCTGCCTTTCGGTGTGTTTGAAACGGCGTTACGGCATTTTTCAGGCTGCCTTGCCAATCGCGAAAAGGCAGCCTGAAACGTTTTCAGACGGCATCAACGCCTATTCAAACGCCAAATCGCCCACCAGCTCCGCCAGCGTATTCAAGCGTTGTTCCGATTTCGCCACAAACGGGTTTGTGGTATCCCACGCATAGCCCGCGAGAATGGACGAAATCATGCGGCCGATTTCGGGGCTGCGGTTGGGCGCATAAATCACGTTTTGGAAGCGGTTGTCGTACCAGCCGTCAACATAGGTGCGGAAGGCGTTCACGCCCACCATCAGCGGGTCGGCAAACTCGCTTTGCCAGTCTGCCGCACCGCCTTTGAGCTGGCGGGCGAGTAGGTCGGCGGCCAGTTTGGCGGAATGCAGCGCGATGGTTACGCCCGACGAAAACACAGGGTCAAGAAATTCGGCGGCGTTGCCCAGCAGGGCGAAATGTTTGCCGTAGAGCGCTTTGACGTTGGCGGAATAGCCTTGGATGCTGCGGTAGGGGAAGCCGTTTTCCCATTCGGAATGTTTAAAAAATTCAACCAGATTGGGGCATTCTGCCACCATTTTTTTCAACACGGCTTCGGGTTCGCCTGCCAGTTTGTCGGGTGTGCCGACCACGCCCAGCGAGCAGGTGTTGTCGCCGAAGGGAATCGTCCAAAACCACACGTCGCGGTGTTGCGGGTGGGTGGTAATCAGGATTTTGTTGCGGTCGAAGCCCGAATCGGCGGCGATGTTGTCGGTGATGCGGGTGAAATGCGCCATGCGCGGCGGCAGGTGCGAGGGCGTTTCCAAATCCAGCAGGCGCGGCAGCACGCGGCCATAGCCGCTGGCATCCAATACGAAGCGGGCGGTGAGTTCGTATTGTTCGTCCGTGTCGCTTGTCACGTTCAAACGCGCGGTGTCGCCGCTGTTGTCAAACGCGGTTACGCCGTGCCCGAAGCGCACTTCCACGCCTTGTTTGGCGGCTTCGTCAATCAGGATTTTGTCAAACACTTCGCGGCGCACTTGGAACACCGTGCCTGGGCCGTCTGAAAATTTCTCGGTGAAGTCAAACGCGGTGCGGCGGCTGCCCCATGCGAACGCCGCGCCGTTTTTAAACTGAAAGCCTTTCTCGGCGCGCACGGCATCGGCAAAGCCTGCTTCTTCCAGCATTTCCATGCAGTGCGG
>CAUQDE010000215.1:0-3785 GCA_963516425.1 uncultured Kingella sp. | reverse complement strand
CGGTGGCGTTGAGCAGTTTTTGCTGTCCTTCTATGCTGATTTCGTTGAGCAGAATGTGGCGACTGTATCGTAGGAGTTGAGCGTCGTTCATGGATGGGGAAAGCTGGGGAAAGTGGAGCGCGGGGATGGAGAAAGAGAAATGTGTTTTAACTACGCTAAACTGCGTTTCAGGCTGCTTTTTATAATCAAATCAGTTTTAAAACACATACTAAACAAAAAGTAAACTATGTCATTAAACAAACATTTAGCAAAATACTATGATTTTATCTCAATCATCAAATGTTAGATTTCTTTCAAAAATACCTTTTCTTAAAAATACCCACCTTAAATTAAAATCAACAATATCATGTAAATTCTCCCCATTATCAGGAATAACTAAAATTTCCAAATCGCTTTTGTAGTAATGTGATGAAAAAACATATCCTTCTATCAATGAAAGGTCTTCCATCTCATCTTCGGTAGGATTGCAGTAAAAAATAGCAATTATTTTTAGACATTTACCATCAAAATTTAATGCAATTGCCCTTAAAGATTCCGTAACAACGCCAATTAAGCCTTCTTGGATTGTGATAAATGCACTTCTCCATAAGAACATTAACTCCTCATATGTTATGTTGTTTTTTACATAGAAATTTTCATCAATCAGTGGAAAACTACACGGAATTTCCATAAATATCAACACTTTCTAAACATTAAAACTCATTCATTTCACCATATTATTTGACTGCATTAAGGCAGCCTGAAAAGGGTTTGGCACGCCTGCGCTTACAGCTTGCATCCATGTTGGCAAGCCGCTGCTACGCCATTTTCAGGCTGCCTCATCTTCCAGCGCATCATTCAATCTGCGCTCAATCTCATCGGCATCAAACGCTTGGGCAATCAGCTCAAAACGGCTGTCGCGCCGCCATGCGATTTGGTTCGCGCCCCATTGCCCGTCTGTCCAGTTCAGCCACACCCATGTGTCCAACACTTGAAACACGCCTTTGGCGCGCACCAAGCCTTGCGCGAGCGCGGGCAAGTCGTTGAAAAATTGGGTGAGTTTTTCGCCGTCAAAATTGCGCCCTGCGGGGAAAGTGTAGCCTTGCGATTGGTAGCCCAGCGTGTTATCGGGCAGGGCTTGGATGCGGTAGCGCGATTTTTCGGCGGTGGGCGTGGCAAGCCATGCGATGTTGAGTTCGGCGTTTTGCACTTCGGCAACCAGCGATTTGGGCGGGAACAACTGGGCGACTTTGGCGTGAAAGGCGGCGATTTGCTCGCTCGTGCAAAGGTCTAATTTGCTGGCAACCAACACATCGGCAACGCTGATTTGGTCGCGATAGAGCGGGTTTTGCGCGTAGTTGTCGTCAAGAAATTGGCGCGGGTCGATTAGCGTGAACACGGCGGCGATGTCCAGCACGGCGGCAAATTCGGGCGTGCGCAGTTCGTCAATGATGCCTGCGGCGTGCGCCAGCCCGCTGGCTTCAATCAAAATGCGCTGCGGCGTGTTCTTTTTCAGTATGGCGCGGATAGTGCTGTCCATCTGCGCGCCCGCGCTGCAACACAAGCAGCCGCCTGATATTTCGGCGACGGGGATGCCGTTTTCCGCCAACACCGCGCCGTCTATGCCAATTTCGCCATACTCGTTAACGATAATCAGCCATTGCTCGTGTTGCGGTTTTTGCGCAATCAGGCTGCGGATGGCACTGGTTTTGCCTGTGCCAAGAAAGCCGGTGAAAAGGTGGGTGGAGATTTTAGGGGGCATGGGGGTTCCTTTGATGGGTGTGTTTTGAGGTAGCCTGAAATAGGAGAAAAACAATAAGCATATCAAATTATTTTACGGCATCGCGTTTTCGCTTGGAAAATTTTAAACTATAAAATCTAATTTTTAGTAATTGATTGTAATAACGATTGTTTTTTACATTTTGGTTGACTAGAATTTACCTACCACATTGCAAATGTGAGTGGAAAATCAAACCAACTAACGAAAGGGTTTTAATCATGGCTAAAAAATATCGTGTGAAAGATAAAAATGGCAAAGACAAAGTTAATGTTGTGTTCGCCGATTATGATATGGCAGGACGGCAAAAATACCGTGCTGATGATTATCTAAAAGGATTAACACCTGAGCAGCATTGTAAACAAATGATTGCAAAACGTGGTGAGGGAAAATTTGAGCACGAATCAGCAACCTATGATCATTGCTTACTGCCTGTTTACAGCCCATATGGCGGTGGTAAATACCTTGCTCGGGTTATCAGTTATGAATATGCTACCTGTGAGGAAATTGAACTTACATTTAAGCTAAATGGTAAAACCGTAACCGAAAAAGAATTAGTTAAACTAAAAGGTGGCGATAATGTTATTATCACGGCTAATCAAGAGGTTACATGGACATTATTAGGCAATATAACAAGCTAGAAAAACTGGTACAAGGTAAAGCCAGCTATTCATTTACCATGCCTAAAACAGGGAAATTTAATATTAAGGCAACAGGTAAATGCGACCCGAGCGCGAGTAAATCGGTTGCGGTTCAGATTGCACCCCAAAAACCTAAAAAAGATTTCCCGCGCGACAAATTTATTCAAGCTCTTTATGCAGCAATGAAAGAATTTGATATTACCTCAGATAATGATAGAGCTGGATTCTTAGCCAACGTAGACCATGAAACAGATGGATTTAATGATTTAACCGAAGGAGAGGGTAAAAAATATACTTTAAAAGGATGGCAAGGTATGGCATCTAGAAAAGAAAACGATAATGTCAAAAATTGGCTTGCACAACACAGTAATAATACAGAAGCTGAGTTTGCTAAATTATCTGAAAAAGATAAAATTAATATTATGTATAAAGGCATGAATGGGAATACTCAGCCAGATGATGGATGGATATTTCGTGGGCGAGGTGGAATTCAATTGACGGGACGAGGAACCTACCAAAGATTTGCTAACTATATCAAACGACCAGACATTATGACCAATCCTGATTTGATCGCAAAAGATATAGAACTTGCTGCGCGTTCATCTGCTTGGTATTGGAAGAAAGGTTCTACCGCAAGTATAGAAGCACAGAAAGGAGATTTTACTAAAGCTCGTAAAAGAGTTAATCGTGATAAGAGAGGCTTGGAAGAAACTATTAATTTAGTAAATACTTAAAAGGACAAGGTACTATACCTTTACGAAAATAATTTGTTTAGTGCCTATCTGTAATATTACAGATAGGCTATTAATATTTACTTTAATTCACTTATCTTTTCAGGGGACTTACATGAACTCTAAATTATTTATTTTATTTTTAGTAACAATTATTCCTACTTATTCCATAGCAAAAGAAACGTTAGAATTCTCTTGCACTACGAGAAACCATGGAAAAATAACCATTCACTCAACTCCGCATCAAGAATACTACATTTATCGTTTTTATAAAAATGGAAAACTACAATTGAAAATTAAACAAGATAAAAAAACCATCTATCAACAAACCATGGAACAGAACCCAATACATACCATAGAAGCAAATACCATGACTTTTGTTAATGGTAAATATCTTTATACCATTTCAAATGTCTTTACTTTTAAAACTTTTAAAAAAATGGATATACCATAATAGATGGAATTACAGCAGAAGAAGCAGAAATTAGTATAGAGAAAAATGATTTTTCCTATTCAAAAGAAATAAAATGCAAATCCATACAAAAAATATTATCAGATAAACATCTAATTCTTGATTAGGTTAATTAACTTAAATTTTTTGCAAACTAAATAAAAAGAAATGGTAAATTCATAAATGAAGAAAATACTACTCTATTC
>CAUQDE010000214.1:0-3828 GCA_963516425.1 uncultured Kingella sp. | reverse complement strand
TGTCGATGTTGCGCTGCGCGAGGGCGGCTTGCAGCGGGGCGATGGTTTCAATGGGATCGTCCACGGTGAGCACGCCATCCACGCCTGCTTCGGCGGCGGCTTGGGCAAAGGCTTCGTAGCCCATTTTGTGCACGGGGTTGAGGTAGCCCATTAGCACAACGGGGGTGTGGGCATTGCTTTGGCGAAATTGTTGCACCACCGCCAGCACATCGCGCAGGGAAACGTGTTGCGCGAGGGCGCGTTCCACGGCGCGCTGGATGGTGGGGCCGTCTGCCATCGGGTCGGAAAAGGGAATGCCGAGTTCGATGATGTCTGCGCCGTGTTCCGCCATGCTGTGCATCATGGCAAGGGTGGCGGCGAGATTGGGGTCGCCTGCGGTGATGTAGGCAATCAGGGCTTTTTGCTTGCCCAGTTGGGCGAAGGTGGAGGCGATGCGGCTCATGGCGGGGCTTTCTGTGAATGGGAAAAGGCGGATTATAGCAGCCTGAAAAGGGGTAACGCGCGCGGACGGGCTTTCAGGCTGCCTGCGCGGCGGCGGGGTGTTATGATGCGCGCTTTGCAATGAACGACAATGGATGGTGCGATGACAAAACAGAATAAATGGCTGGCTTTGGGCGTGTTGCTGCTGGTGTTGGCGGCGGCAAAAGTGGCGATGCTGGGCTGGTGGCAGAATCGGCAGCCTGAAAATGGGGCGGCGGCGGTGCAATGCGATGTGTTGGCGGCGGGCTGCCCGTTTTTGCAGGGGGCGACGCTGCGGCTGCGCGGTTTAACCAGCACCAAATCGGCGTTTAGCATAGAGGCGGATGGCGTGCCCGGCGGCGTGCAATCGCTGTCGGCTTCGTTTCGCATGGATGGGATGGAGATGGGGTTTAACCGTTTTGATTTGGCGAAACAGGCGGATGGAAGCTGGCGGGCAGAGCGGGTGTATTTGCCGCTGTGCACGGCTGGGCGGCACGATTGGGTGGTGGTGTGGCAGGCGGATGGGGCGAAGTTTCAGGCTGCGTTTCAGGCGGAGTAGGGAGCAGCAAGAGGCAGCCTGAAAACGCTTAAACCCATTTTAGCTTCGCAACGCCGCTACGCTCCGCAGGCTGCCTCATCTATTGCTTTATCCAGCGTGCGGCATTCGGGAAATTCGGCAACCACGCGCTGCGCCAGCTTATCGGGCAAACCAATAAACAGCGTGCAAGTGCTGTCCCAGCAGACGATTTCAAACAAGGCTTGCGGATGCTGCGGCTGGGCGTTTGGCTTCCAAAAATCGGGGCTTTCGGCATCGGGCAAAATGCTCAAATCTATTTCGGCATCGGGCGCAAAGGCGGAAAACACGCCCCAAATATATTGTTGATGCGGGCGTTCGCGCAGCAAACGTTCCAATTCTGCACCATCAAAAATGGATGGGTCGGCAAAGGGGTTGTCATCATTGCGCTCAATATGATTAACCAGCCAACGATGTTGGTAGCAGGTTTCCCAGCCTAAAACCGCCATCATCCAAGTCATGCTGGTGTAATAACGGATGCTGGGTTCGCCGTCTAAAATCAGGTTGTGTGTGGCTTGCGCGGGCAAGGGCGCAGCCAGCGCGTAGGGCGATGGCGTGGCGGGGATGGCTGCGCTGCGGATGGGCTGCTGCATGATTTGATGCCAAGTGGCATCGGCTTGGATTTCGTTTTCAGGCTGCTGTGCTGTCATTTGGTTACTCCTTATGTTTACTCAAATAGGCAGCCTGAAAACGTATTCTCGTGCGTTTTCAGGCTGCCTATTGCTGCGCCGTTACCGTTTGTTCAACTTCGCCGATAGCCAGTTGCCCACGCTTTGAATGATGACCACCATCACAGTCAGCAGCAGCACCACCGCCGCCATCACATCGGGCATATAGCGTTGATGCCCATAGCGAATGCCCAAGTTGCCGATGCCGCCGCCGCCGATTAAGCCCGAAGCCGCGCTTTCGCCCAAAATGGCAATCATTAAAATGGTGATGCTCAATACCAAGCCCGAACGCGCTTCGGACAGCAACACTTTAAAAATAATCGTGCGCGGCGATGCGCCCATAGCTTGCGCCGCTTCCACCACGCCGCGCGGCACTTCTTTTAGGTTTTGCTCCACCAGCCGCGCAAAATAAAAGCTGGCGGCGATACTGAGCGATACGCTGGCGGCGAGCGGCCCAAACGATGTACCGACAATGGCGCGGGTGAGCGGCATCACCACAATCATCAAAATCACAAATGGAAACGAGCGCATAAAGCTCACCAGCGTGCCAAGAATGCGGTGCACAGGGCGGTTGGCGAAAATTTGCCCGTATGCCGTGGTGTAAAGCCAGATGCCGAGCAGCCCGCCCGCGATAATGCCCACGGCGGACGACACACTTATCATAATCAGCGTTTCGCCGATGGCTTGGTAGAACTCGGGGAGCAGGGATTTTAGGTTGTCTAGGGAGGAGGTCATGGTTGTGTCTCTTGTGGTTTACAGGATAGGCAGCCTGAAAAAGGGTAGGGCGTGCCATTGGGGTTGGGTTTGTGAACAGCGTTTCAGGCTGCCTAATCGGTATCGCCAGAGGCAGCCTGAAACAATGATTGGCTCACCGCGCTAATCATCGCGCAGCAATTCGCGCCCAATTTCCGACTGCGCCAAAATCACGCCGTCTTTCACATCCGCCACTTCCAGCAGCTTGCCCAAATGCAGCAGCGCGGTGCGGTGGCACAGCTTGCGGATGACGCTCATCTCGTGGGTAACGATAACGATGGTTACGTTAAATCGCGTGTTGATGTCTTGCAGGCAGCCCAATACGCTGCGCGTGGTAATCGGGTCTAGCGCAGAAGTCGGCTCGTCTGCCAAAATCACTTTTGGGTTGGGCGCAAGCGCACGGGCGATGCCGACACGTTGTTTTTGCCCGCCCGAAAGCTGCGCGGGATAATGCTGGGCGCGCTCGGTTAAATCCACAATTTCCAAGCATTCTTGCACGCGCTGGGCGATTTTTGCCGCGTCCCAACCTGCGATTTCCAGCGGAAATGCCACATTCTCGGCAACGGTGCGGTTGCTCAACAGGTTGAATTGTTGGAACACCATGCCGATGTTTTGCCGCGCTTGGCGCAGTTGCGCTTCGCTCATGGCGGTTAAGTCTTGGTTGTCAATCAACACTTTGCCTGTGTCGGGGCGTTCCAGCAGGTTAATCAGGCGCAAGAGCGTGGATTTGCCCGCGCCCGAGTAGCCCATCAGCCCAAAAATCTCGCCTTGTTTAATGTGCAAGCTGGTGGGCTCAACGGCGGTGAACCAGCCCTTGTCGCGCGTTTGGTATTTTTTGGAAACATTGTCCAACGTAATCATTTGGTTGTCTTTCAGAAATCAAAGCCCGTTGCACACAAACGGTACAACGGGCGTGGAATAGGGTTTACACGTTTAGCTGTTTGCACCCGCAAGCTGTGTCAAATCGGTGTTTGGCTTATCAAATAAGGTTAAGGAATGTAACGATTATTGCGGATAGTGTCAAAGCATTTTTATTACTATGGTTTATGCAGTTTCAGGCTGCCTATTGGTATCACTGGGATGCAGCCTGAAAAGCGTTTGTAAAGCCCAAGCAAATATAGCCTGCCATAATTTTCGTTATTGCGATTATAAATTGCGCCGTCTTCAAAAAAAAATATATAATTCGCCGCGTCAATAAACCAAATTTATCAACCGAAACTTTTTGGAGTTTGAAATGTCTGTACAAATCAAAACTGCTGCCGAATTAGAAGGCAAAAACGTGCCATCAGTTGTGTTCCACACTCGCCAAGACGATGCTTGGGTGGATGTTTCTACCGATGACTTGTTCAAAGGCAAAACCGTTGCCGTGTTCTC
>CAUQDE010000213.1:0-3830 GCA_963516425.1 uncultured Kingella sp. | reverse complement strand
CAAAGGCAAATTCGGTGCGACCATCGGCGCGGGTTATCAGTGGTAATTTGATGTAGTTGAGCTTTCAGGCTGCCTTTGGGCAGCCTGAATTATTTGGAGCGAAGGCAGCCTGAAAACGGAATTTTCTGTTTCAGGCTGCCTTTTGTTGTTGGGTGTGCGGGTGCTGCGCCATGAATGGCGGGTGTTGGCGTAGCGTAAGCCGAGCGCGCCGATAATGGGTCGCTGTTGCCGCGCTTTATTTCGGGCGGGCGGGAACGGCAATTGCTGCTGGCCAGACAGGGTTTGCCTTGATGGCAAGCGGCGGCAGCCTGAAACCTTTGCGAAGCCCTAAAGGCAGCCTGAAATCTAATAAGGAGCGGCGACGGCTTGTTGCCAAATGGTGTATTCAATAGGGCTTTACGGGTTGGCGTGGCGACATCGGCGAGCCTTGGATGCGCCATCGGTTGCAGGATTCGCACAGGCAGCCTGAAAACAAGGAAAGCGAATAAGGCAGGCGCAATGTGTCTGCAAGATGCGCCCGATGTGGCTGTTTTTTGTATCGGGCGGTTGAAATCTTTTCAGGCTGCCTTTTGCAAAGCGGGGCGGGGTTTTACAATATCGGGCATTCGGAATTTTCGCAAACAGCGATTTCAGGCTGCCTTGCCGCGGCTGGTTTTTGTGCATTGGGGCAGCCTGAAAATCATTTCAAACCATCCATTCCAATCATCACACGGGGTCATCATGTCTTGGATAAATTTTGTGCGGCGTTGCCGTTTTTGGGCGCGTAGAAAATGGCGGCAGATGCGGCGCTTGTCGCGAAAATCAGTGCCGCTGCTTTATTTGCTGATTGGCTCGCTGCTGGTGGCGGGGGTGTCGATGGTTTTTGCGCAGATGGCGGAATTTGCCTTGGAGCAAAATCGGCATTGGGTGAAAACTTATCCGTGGTTTGCTTGGGTGGCATTGCCGCTTGGGCTGATGCTGATTGCCTGGCTGATGCGGCGGTTCGCGCCTTACACGGTGGGCAGCGGCATTCCGCAGGTGATTGCGTCGATTGCGCTGCCTTATGGGCGGGCGAAAAAGCGGGCGGTGGGCTTTCGGGAAACGCTGTTGAAAGTGCCGCTGACGTTTTTTGGCATGCTGTGCGGCGCGTCGATTGGGCGGGAAGGGCCTTCGGTGCAGGTGGGCGCGGCGGTGATGGCAAGCTGGGGGCGGTGGTGCAAAAAGCGCAATCTGGCGTTTACGGGCTTGCAGGATAACGATTTGCTGGCGGCGGGCGCGGCGGGGGGCTTGGCGGCGGCGTTTAACGCGCCTTTGGCAGGAGTGATTTTTGCGATTGAGGAGCTGGGGCGCGATGTGATGCTGCGCTGGGAGCGGCAGATTTTTATCGGGATTTTGGCGGCGGGCTTCGCGCAGGTGGCGATTATGGGCAACCACCCGTATTTCAGTAATTTTTATGCGTATGGCACGGGGGTGAAGCATTTGTGGCTTTGGGTGTTGGCGGTGGCGTTGGTGTGCGGGGTGATGGGGGGCTTGTTTAGCCGCTTGCTGTTTAAGGGCGTAGGCTGGGTGATTCCTGCGGCGGGCTGGAAGGCTTGGGTGCAGCGTCGCCCGATTTTGCTGGCGGGGCTGATGGGGCTTTTGCTGGCGGCGGTGGGCACGGTGAGCGGCGGGGATGCTTATGGCACGGGCGCGGTGCAGGTGTTGGAGGCGTTGCACAACCAATATCACGCGCCATTTGGCATGTCGCTGTGGAAATGGCTGGCGACGATTTTTTCTTATTGGGCGGGCATCCCAGGCGGCATTTTCACGCCATGCCTAACCATTGGCGCGATGATTGGGCATGATTTGGCGCAGTTGGCGGGGCTGGGGCTGGGCGGCAATGTGTTGGTGCTGCTGGGGATGGTGGCGTTTTTGTCGGGGGCGACGCAATCGCCGCTGACGGCGAGCGTGGTGGTGATGGAGATGACGGGCAGCCAGCAGCTACTGGTGTGGATGCTGATGGGCGGCTTGGTGGCGACGGCGGTGTCGCGGCAGTTTTCTCCCAAGCCATTTTACCATGCGGCGGCGGCGCGCTTTCGGCAGCGCGTGGCGGAGGAGTGTAAGGCGGGGAAATGAAGTAGGCAGCCTGAAAACGTGTTTACCCGTTTTCAGGCTGCCTATTTATGCAGTTCAATCAACCTCACCCCTGCTCTTCCACCCATCTGTTCCCATCCCGTGCCAGCAACGCCCGAGCCGCCTCGGGCCCCCAGCTATCGGCGGGATAACCATGCGGCGCAATCGGCGAAGTTGCCCAGTTGTCCAAAATCGGCATCACCCATTCCCAAGCCTTTTCCAATTCATCGCGGCGGTTAAACAACGCCAAACGCCCGTCAATCACTTCGCGCAACAGCAGTTCATACGCTTCGGCGCGGCGACCATCCACCGCCTTGCCCATATCCAACACCATTTCGGTGGGGGCAACATCCAAGCCGCTGCCCACTTGCTTCACCCACCATTTGAGCGACACGGTTTCATCAGGCTGCAAGCGAATCACCAAGCGATTGGCATGGTTGCCAAACAACGCGCCCGCATCGGGCTTAAAGTTCACTACAATTTCCGCCAACCGCGCCGCCATGCGTTTGCCCGTGCGCAGGTAAAACGGCACGCCTTGCCAGCGCGGGGTATTTACTTCGGCGCGGATGGCAACATAGGTTTCGGTGCGGCTATCGGCAGGCACTTTATGCTCTTGCAAATAGCCTTTCAGGCTGCCTGAGGCGGTGTATTGCCCGCGCACCACGTTTTTATCCACATCGGCAGAAGTCATCGGTTTGAGCGCGGCGACCACTTTCAATTTTTCATCGCGCACATCATCCGCACCCAGCGATTTGGGGCGTTCCATCGCCACAAAGCACAGCATTTGCATCAAATGGTTTTGCACCATATCGCGCAACGCGCCTGTGATGTCGTAGAACTCGCCGCGCTCTTCCACGCCCAACTGCTCGGCGATGGTGATTTGCACCGATTGCACAAAATCTTTATTCCAAATCGGTTCCAAAAACGTATTGCCAAAACGCAGCGACAACACGTTTTGCAGGCTTTCTTTGCCTAGATAGTGGTCAATGCGGTAAACCTGTTCTTCTTTGAAAAAACGCGCCACATCGGTGTTGATGGCTTGCGATGATGCCAAATCCGTGCCCAGCGGTTTTTCCAGCACAATGCGCACGTTGTCGGCGTTCAAGCCCACGGCGGCAAGGTTTTCGCAGGCGGGGGCGAAGAATTTGGGCGCGGTGGAAAGATAGATAATCACGTTATCCGTTTCTTTGCGCGCTTTGACTACTTCGCCCAGCTTGGCAAAATGTTCGGGCTCGCTCACGTTTAGAGACAAATATTGAATGCGCTGGATAAACGAAGCCCAAAGCGCGTCGCTGAAATGGTGTTTGATGTGGATTTTGCTGTCGGTTTCCACTTTTGCCAAAAATTGCGCGGTGTCAAACTGGCTGCGCGACACGCCCAAAATGCGCGCATCGGGATGCAGCAAGCCTGCGGCGTGCGCCTGATACAAGCTGGGCAACAGCTTGCGCATGGATAAATCGCCGGTTGCGCCGAAGATAACCATATCAAAATTGGTTTGAGCCATAGCGGATTCCTTGTTCTGTGGGGGGCATGATTGCGCCATTATAAAAGATTTGCGGCTTTTCAGGCTGCCTGAAAGGGGGTTTACGCCGCGATAGGCAGCCTGAAAATTGTTTAACACCGACAACCGATGGCGCATCAAAGGCCCGCCGACAGGGTTCCGCCCCGTAAAACCTGATTGAACACGCCGTTTGGCAACGAGCCGTCGCTGCTTCATGTTGGTTTTCAGGCTGCCTCAA
>CAUQDE010000212.1:0-3843 GCA_963516425.1 uncultured Kingella sp. | reverse complement strand
TGGAAAACGCGCCTTTGAGCGAGCGCACCGCCATGCGGGCGGCGGCTTGGCTGGATGCGTCAATTAAATCGGCAACGCTTTCGGCTTGGGCAAGGTCCAGCTTGTTGTTTAAAAAGGCGCGTTTGGTGAACTCGCCTGCTTCAGCGATGCGTGCGCCCAGCTGCAAGCAGCGGTTGAGCAGCATTTGCAAAACGATTTGCCCGCCATGCCCTTGCAGTTCTATCACGTCTTCGCCCGTGAAGCTGGCGGGCGCGGCGAAATACAGCAAAATGCCGTTGTCGATGGCGTTGCCGTGTTCGTCTAAAAAATCGGTGTAAAGCGCGATGCGCGGCTTGGGCGTTTTGCCGCCTGTGATGGCTTGGGCGATGGGCAAAAGCGCTTTGCCCGAAATGCGAATCACGCCCACGCCGCCGCGTCCTGCTGCGGTGGCGATGGCGGCGATGGTGGGTTGCGCGGCTGTGGATGGTTGTGTGGATAACATTTTTAAGCTGAAAGGGAATGGCTAAGGCAGCCTGAAAATGGGTTAAGCCTTGCTAAACGGTGTGATGGCTTTTCAGGCTGCCTATGGATTGGCTTGCAGGCGCATTTTCTTGCGTTGCTGCGCGGCGGCGTGGCGTTGGATTTGCTGCTCGGTTTGCAATGCCAGCGGTGGCACGGCAACGGGCTTGCCGTCTTTCATGGCAACCATGGTGAAATAGCAAGAATTGGTGTGGCGCACGGTGCGTGTTTGGATGTTTTCGGCTTCCACGCGGATGCCGATTTCCATAGACGTGCGCCCCACCAGATTCACGCTGGCGTAGTAGTTCACCAGCTCGCCCACATGAATCGGCTCTTTGAAAATCACGTTATCCACCGACAGCGTTACGCACATATTGCCCGAATAGCGGCTGGCGCAGGCGTAGGCAACTTGGTCTAGCATTTTGAGCAGCTCGCCGCCGTGTAGATTGCCGCTGAAATTGGCCATCGCGGGGGTAATCAGGGTGGTCATGTGGAGTTCGTGGGCGGGGGGATTTTGCATGATGGCTGACGGTTGGGAAAAAAGCGGTATTTTAGCAAATTGGCAGGGAAAGGCAGCCTGAAACGCGCTTTTCCTGTTTCAGGCTGCCTTGGGCGGATGATTGGGCGCGGGTTTACGCGCCTTTGTAGGTATCCGCGCCTGTGCCTTTCTCAATAAATTCAATTTTGTAGCCATCGGGATCTTCCACAAAAGCAATCACCGTGCTGCCGTGTTTCATCGGTGCAGCTTCGCGGATGACTTTGCCACCTTTGGCGCGCACGGCATCGCAAGCAGCGGCGGCGTTGTCCACTTCTATGGCGATGTGCCCATAGCCTGCGCCGAGGTCGTAGGACGGCGTGTCCCAGTTGTGGGTGAGTTCCAGCACAGTGGTATCGCGCTCTTCGCCGTAGCCCACAAACGCCAGCGTGAAACGCCCGTCGGGGTAGTCTTTGCGGCGCAACAGTTTCATATTCAGCACTTCGGTGTAAAACGCCAAAGATTTGTCCAAATCGCCCACGCGCAGCATGGTGTGGAGTAATCGCATGATTGTGTTCCTTTAAGTTTTGTTGTTTAAAAGGCAGCCTGAAACCTGCCGCCTGCTTTCAGGCTGCCTATTGTACGCAGGTTGGCGGCAGCCTGAAAGTTTGCCCTAATTCTCTGCTAATCAATCCCTGCTAAAATGCCGTCCTTTTCAACTCCCGCCTCATCCCATGAAACTGCGCCTCCCCCGCTTCCAAGCCAGCCAAACCAAGCTCAATCTCATTCTCGCCCTCTATTTCGCCACCATCCTCAACTACGCCCTCTACGCCAAAACCCTGCAACTGCACCCATTTCATGGCGCGGCGGGCGATTATTTTATCTTCACCATCCCGCTGTTTATTTATTGCGGCTGCCTGCTGATTTTTACCCTGCTCGCCCAGCCCATTGTGCACAAAATCATCGTTCCCGCGCTGCTGCTGATAAGCGCGGCGGTAAGCTACAACGCCATTTTTCTGGGTGTGTACTTCAACCGCGATATGCTCACCAACGTGCTGATTACCACCGCCAGCGAAAGTGCCAAGCTCATCACGCCCAGCTTTATCGCATGGTTTGCCATCTTCGGCATCCTGCCCGCCGTGTTTTATCTGCGCACCCAAATCCAATACCGCAGCCTGTGGCGCGAAATTTTGCAACGCCTTGCCAGCGCCCTCGCCGCCATCGCAGGCATCGGCATCATCGCCGCCTTTTTCTATCAAGACTACGCCTCATTTGGGCGCAACAATCCCAGCATCAAAGATATCATCGTTCCCAGTAACTTTATCGGTGCAAGCATCAGCCAATATAAGCACTACAAACGCAGCCAAATCCCCTACCAAGTTTTAGATCCACAAATTCAACAAAAAAAACAGAGCAATTATCCCCGCATTATCGTGCTCATCGTGGGCGAAACCACCCGCGCCGCCAACTGGAGCTTAAACGGCTACACGCGCCAAACCACGCCCAAACTCGCCGCGCGGGGTGACAGCATTTTCAATTTTAACAACGTAACCAGTTGCAACACCTTCACCGCAGGCTCGCTGCCCTGTATGTTCTCCCCCACGCCCCGCGCCGATTTTGACCCCATCCGCGCCGCCAAACAAGACACCTTGTTAGACGTATTGCAACGCGCAGGCATCCAAATCACATGGATAGACAACGACACAGGCTGCAAAGGCGTGTGCAGCAACATCCCCTTTATCAACGTAACCGAGCAAAACAACCCTCAATACTGCAAAAACGGCGAATGCCGCGATGAAGCCATGCTGCCCGAGCTGGATAAAGCCCTTGCCCAAGCCGCCGCCAGCCAAAAAGATAGCCTGATTATCGTCCATACCATCGGCAGCCACGGCCCCACATACAGCGAACGCTACACCCCCAACCAACGCCTGTTTGCCCCCACTTGCGACACCAACGAAATCAACCGCTGCACTCAGCAAGAACTCATCAACACCTACGACAACACCGTTGTGTCTGTGGATGGGTTTATTGATGCCGTTATCAGCCGCGTAGAACAGCATCAAAACTGGGAAAGCGCAGTGCTATACGTTTCCGACCACGGCGAAAGCCTAGGCGAAAAAGGCGTGTATCTGCACAGCACGCCCTACGCCATCGCCCCCAAAGAGCAAACCCACGTTCCCATGATAATGTGGTTCAGCCCGCTGTGGCACAAAAACGAAGGCATGGACGCAGCCTGCCTGCGCCGCAACGCGCAAACCCAAGCCTATTCCCACGATAATTTTTACAGCACGGTATTTGGCACGCTGGACATGGATTCCACCACCAGCCAAACCTATCGCCCCGAGCTGGATATTTTGGCATCGTGTAGAAAGTTGAAAACTTGATGGCAGGATAGGCAGCCTGCGTAACGAAACGGAGTGGCGAAGCTAAAATAGTACGCGCACTGCATAGCAAAGGCAGCCTGAAAAGCAGTTTAAGGCTTTTCAGGCTGCCTTTAATGGAGCGGCAACGGCTCGTCGCCAAATAGTGCACAACGCAAATAGAAAACAGCGCGTTGGTCGGCAAATTATTGATGATTTTCCTTTTTCAGGCTGCCTTTAATCACGATAAAATAATCCCACCCTGTGCCACATTCCAAAGGCAGCCTGAAACCCATCCCCAAAATCCAAAGCAAAATGCCCTACACCCTAACCCCCATCGGCACCGTCCAATCCCCCTACACGCAAAAATTCGGCATTCCACGCCAGCCCCAGCTCGTCCCCGCCGCCCAAATCATCATCACACTCGCCCCGCAGTTCACCGCCGACAGCGTGCGCGGTTTAGACGGCTTTGATTACATCTGGCTGCAATTTCTGTTTCACGATGCCATC
>CAUQDE010000211.1:0-3857 GCA_963516425.1 uncultured Kingella sp. | reverse complement strand
CAAAGGGCAAGCCGTTTTCTACATAGTCTAAACACACTTCTTGGCTAATTTCTTTCAGCTTGGTTGCTTGGTCTGAATAGCAGGTACAGCCTGAGTTACCGCCTTTAATACAGGCAGCGATGCGCTCGTATTGTTTGACTTGGCGGATATTGTCATAAAGTGGTTTGCTTTCTGGTCTTTCCGCTAATGTAGGTACAAACATGGCAGCAGTAAGGTGGTTGTTTACTTCTCTTTCCTGATTGCCGTTTAATGCTGGTATAGGCGCAGAACTTGTTAAATCGTTTATTCCTGAATCCGTTGTTTGTGCTACTTGCTCTTTTGTGTGATTTACTGACTTGTCATACACGCGATACAAATTTGTAGCTTTCCAGCCTATAAAACCTAAAATCACAATTAAAAGCCAAACTGCCACAGGTATTTTTTTGACGAACTTCTGATGTTGGCTACTGGATTTGTAGTACTTAAATGCATCTTTGGGCGGTTTCCACGATGATGATTCTGTGCCTGATATACCTGCGGGGTTATCCAAGTTGGTTACACACTTGTACCACCAGTATTGCTTCATACCCAATGATTTACGCTCTAAATGGATGTGTTTAGACACCAAGTTGCGTACAAAAATATCAAGCTGGCTTGGATGTTGCGTGAGCAAAATTAGGGTAAAGCCATCATGGCGCAGCTCTGATAGCTTCTGTATGTATTCAGGAACTGCCTTAGCTGCTGCGCGTACTGGATAAACCCAATGGGCTTCATCTACAATTAAAATGCCACCTGTCGGCATAATGGCATCTAATGGTGCAGCTTGTATCTCATCTTTGGTTAGCTCATGTGCATTAAATTTGGCAGCATCCAAACCGTCAATATGGCAAAAAAATAATGGACGATCTACAACCGAGCCATCATCTAATGTTTGCTTAAACAGTCCATCCTCATTATTCAATATCATGCTTACCGCGCGACTGGTTTTACCTGTTCCCATATTGCCAGTAATCAAATAAATCATATTGCCCCTTTAACTGCTTTTGACAAACGTAAGATTGCTGATTGCTTTCATGGATAAAGAAAAGGCAAACGCGCCAAACAAATAGCCCATTCCTTGACCCACACCACCCATAAGCAATAAGTTCAGAATATCCGCAGGCATACTATTAACTGCATCCGCAACATAGGATTTAAACTTATCCAATGCCACAACATAACCTTTATAGGTTACAAACGTTATACCTGTTGCAGCAATAACCTTTGTGCTGAAATATTGAAGCAACTTTGCCAATAAAGGTATCAATGCTTTCATTTTTTCGCTCCTGTTAAGCTACCAAACACGATATAAGCAGACATGAGTGTGAAAGCAATCAATATAATAAAACGCGCTCTACGCATAATTTCACACAATGGCTCATAACTCACGCTAAACGGTTTTCCTAAAACATGGAATATCTTAGGCTGTGGACAAACACCGTCGCTAGGCAAGAAGTTATCGGGCTTCCATGTTGTATCATCTACTTTTTCAGGAATTTTTATATCAAAATCACTTGGATCAGGTTCGCCTAACTCTTGGCACGCTAGGATTTCAGGATGCTCTTTACACAAATCTATCGGTGCGGGTTGGGATGCGGGTTGTGTTTTTTTTTGTCGGGATTGTCGGTTTTGTTGTCAGGGACGGCGTTGGGATCAAGTTTTGGGGCTTGCGGACTGTCGGGGGTTAAGTCGGGACGGTCGGTTATCACTTCTTTAACTGATCCGTCGCTGTTAAATGTCCACTTGCTTTGTTTGGCTTTGCCGTCTGCAGGGTCGGTGTAGGGGCGTGATTGAGCTACTGTGCCGTCTGTAATGAGTATTTTGGGTTCGCCGTCGGGTTGTACTTCGGAAGTTTTTACCCATTCAGTAGGGGATGCTGCCGCTTCGGGCGTGCCTTCTTCTATAAACTCATCTAGCGTCATGGGGACGTAATCAACGTATTTAAAAATGACTACGCCATAATCCATGCTCATTCTTTGATATCTACCAGAATAGCAATGCCCGCCCCAATCGGTTCTTTCAAAATGTTGGGTTTTGCCGTCTATAACAAATGTTTTGGATTGACAATAGGCATTGGCTACCGCGTTGGCAGATTCTCGTCCTTTGGCATAATCCAACACTTCGCATTCGTTGTTTAAATTGTATTTACATAGGTTTTCTACTTCGAGAGATGTCTTGTTAGAGCCACTTACAACAGTATGGGAATTTTTGGTGGCGATTACAATGTAGGTGTTGTCGTCGGCGGCGCGGACGAAGTCGTTGCGGTCGTCGTTCCAGGAGAATTTGGAGCCAAAGATGGCATTGGTAACAAGATTAAACACAATGGCTTGCCAGCCAAATCTGACAGTAGCACTACCAATATTTTTAAGTATTGGTCCCGCTGCCCGAGCTTTGGATAATATGCTAGCAAATACTTTTCTTTTATCGGTTACTACCCTGTATGTTGCAGGGATGGCATCTGCGGATTGTGCGCCATTGCTGCCGACTACGACGGCAGGCAGCGTTGTACTGCCGTGAAATTGACTACCGCGTAATGTGTGAGCTAGTCCGCTAACATCTCGTGTTCTGTCGTATTCAAAAGTATAGTGTCCATCTCTTACCACGGTTCTTAATCCGTTTTGATTAAAACCGCTATCGGCAAGGGCGATGCAAGGGATAAAGACACAGGCTAGAAATAGTTTTTTCATTCTCTACGGACTACACTTTTTTCCCTTTCCTGCTCACGCTGCTTTCGCATAAATTCCACAAATTCTATTTGTTCAGAAGTGGGGGGATTGGTTGGCGGCGGAGTAGGGTTTGGGGCGTTGTCTAAAAATATATCGTCGTCTATATCAACATTTTCAGTTTTATTTGAAAAACCTTTTTCAAGAAAAAGTCCCAAAATATAAAGCACAATAACCACGGCAATCTGTTTTGAAATACTCCAATCTGCAAGAATTTTGTTTTTCCATAACCAGTAACCTGTTATTGCCGCAGCAATCATAATCAACGCTTCTTTGAACATCACAAACCCTTTCGCAGCCCTTGGCTGCACATTTGTTAAAAGGTTTGAATGTAGCACACTAGTCTTTAAAAATCATCGCACCCATTAAAAAAACAATGCCCAGACCTAAAAAGTAATAAAAATCCATCATTTCTATTTCCTACTTTATCAGCTTCTTGACTACATTAATTGAGTACATCGCTGCCATTACGCTAAATAGCAGCCAGCCTACTTCGCTTCCATCTGCGAAGTTTTGCAATGGGTCGCATTCGGGTAACTCTGCTTTTAAAATCGTGCCGTTTAATTGCCAGTTTTTGCCGTTATAGGTGGGTTTGGCTAAGCTGCCATCTTGCAGTATGGTTGGGACAACCAAGCTGAAATAATGGTTTTCAGCCAGCTCTTTGCTTGCAAAACATTGATTGCCAACTTGGTATCCCATTTTTTTGCCTTACTTGATCATTTTTTTCACAATGGCAATCACAAATAGGGCAGCAACTACGCCGACAACGAGCCAGCCAGCTTCTAAACCGTCAGCTTTTGCACCTTCAATTGCTGTTTTTGCACCGTCAGGTAATGCTGCTTGAGTTGCTACTGCCATAGTCATTAGGCTTGCGCCTAATGCTGTTTTTTCGCATTAAAGCGAGTAATCAATTTGTTCATGATTGAACTCCTTAAAAAGTTAATAAAATGGGCGGTTATGGGGCTTTTGTTCCGCGCGACCGCCCGACACGCGGCAAGGTTTTGGGTCGTTTAGCCTTTGGCTTTGTCTTGGCTAGCTGCTGTTTGTGTTAGCACTTCTAGTTGTAGAAATTAACCGCGTTGTTTACACAACAGGTTGAGAGAAATAAGCCTGCAA
>CAUQDE010000210.1:0-3860 GCA_963516425.1 uncultured Kingella sp. | reverse complement strand
GCAGAAACGCCGTTTCAGGCTGCCTGAGCAAAATCCATCAAGCACCACTGCAAATTCATGTAAAATACGCCCCGTTTTTCACAACCCAAAATCCAACAATGGACGACCTCCCCAGTAGCACGTTCACATTACATCATTCAACCCCAATCAATTAAACCTGCCTAAATGTCGCCCGTCGCCATCAGGCAGGCGGAGCATTTATGGAAACTCAAATCAACGATCGCAGCGATTCCGAGCAACTGACTGCCGATATTGAACACATTCACAAACTCTCTTCTCATCTGCTGAGCCATTATTCTGAAATCAGCGAACAATTCACCCTAGCCGATCCACACGCCAACGCCAAATTGCAAATGCTGATTGGCATTTTGCACGAATTGCACCCAGCCGACGTTGCCGCGGTGCTGGAAAGCCTGCCGCCCAAAGAGCGCGTGCTGGTGTGGAAACTCGCGTCGCCCGAAGAAGACGGCGATGTGTTGCTGGAAGTATCCGACAGCGTGCGCGAAAGCCTGATTGAAGCGATGGACAAATCCGAGCTGGTGGCGGCGGTGGAAGACATGGAAGCCGACGATTTGGCAGACTTGGCGGACGATTTGCCCACGCACGTGGTGGACGAAGTGCTGCAAACGCGCGATGAAGAGGAACGCGCCCAAGTTCAGGCTGCCATGTCGTATGCCGACAACCAAGTGGGCGCGGTGATGAACTTTGAAATCGTGAGCATACGCGGCGATGTAACCTGCGAAGTGGTGTTGCGCTATTTGCGCCGCTTTGACAGCCTGCCCGACCACACCGACAAAATCTTTGTGGTGGACGACAACGACATCCTGCAAGGCGTGTTGCCCATCCGCAAATTGCTGGTAGCCGACCCCGAAGAAATCGTAGAAAACATCATGGCGAAAGACGTGGTGAAATTCCGCCCCGAAGACGATGTGGAAGAAGCCGCCGCCGCGTTTGAACGCTACGACTTGGTAACCGCGCCCGTGGTGGATGAAAACAAAAAACTCATCGCACGCTTAACCGTGGACGAGATGGTGGACGTTATCCGCGAAGAAGGCGAAGCGGATATGCTGAACATGGCGGGTTTGGACGAAGATGAAGATTTGTTCGCGCCCGTATGGGATTCGGTGAAAAACCGCTGGGTGTGGCTAGCGGTGAACTTGGTAACCGCGTTTGTGTCCAGCCGCGTGATTGGGATGTTTGAAGGCTCCATCGCGCAAATTGTGGCGTTGGCAACGCTGATGCCGATTGTGGCGGGCATTGGCGGCAATTCGGGCAACCAAACGATTACCATGATTGTGCGCTCGCTCGCCAGCTCGCAAATTTCCAATGCGCAGGCGTTCCGGCTGCTGAAAAAAGAATTGGGCGTGGCTTTGGTGAACGGCTTGATTTGGGGCAGCGTGATGGGGCTGGTGTCGTTTGCGCTGTATCACAATGTGGGCATTGGCTTGGTGATGGTGGCGGCGATGACGTTAAACTTGCTGCTGGCGGCGTTTTTGGGCGTGATGATTCCCGTGTGCATGGAAAAATGGGGCAAAGACCCCGCGCGCGGCAGCTCGGTGTTGATTACGGCGTTTACCGATTCGGGCGGTTTTTTGATTTTCCTTGGGCTGGCGACGATATTTTTGTTGTAAGCCTGCGGGATGGTTTTCAGGCTGCCTTAATCTCAAAGGCAGCCTGAAACCGTTTCTTGCACGGGAAAAATCTTGCCTTGCTCGCGGTATGCGGCAAACCTAAGCGACAAACCGCCTGCGCGGGCAAAATCCTCCGTAACCATATTTACATTTAAAGGCAGCCTGAAAATGAATAAACCCATTTTCAGGCTGCCTCACTTATTTTTATCCCCGTCTCACGACCGCATCTCAGGGCTTTCCACCGCGCCGAAAGGATGCTTATAGCGATTGTATGCAAACAAATACTGGCTCGGAAACCGCCGCACCCAATATTCCACATTGCGGTTGATTACCCGCGCATCATGCGCCTTATCGCCGTTAAAGCAGCCTGAAACAGGCGCAACGTGCAACGCAAAGCCCCGCCCATTGGGCAACCGCTCCCCCACAAAAAACAACGCCCGCACGTTCTTCACCTGCGCCAGCTTGCCCGCCAGCGTCATCGTGTACGCAGGCTTGCCGAAAAAGTCCACCCACACCCCCTCGCCGCCTTCCAGCGGGTTGGGCACATGGTCGGGCAACACAATCGTCGCCTCCCCCGCGCGCAACGCTTTCATAATCTGCTTCACCCCTTGCAGATTGGTCGGCGCAGTCCGCCCTTTGCCGCGCACACGCCCCGCCTGCATAATCGCGTCAAACATCTTGATTTTCGGCGGTTTATACATCGCCGTGAGCGCAAACGGCAGCTGCTCGCTGATATACCGCCCCGCCAAATCATAGCTACCAATATGCGGCGTAATCAGCAGCAAGCCCTCGCCCGCATTTAAGGCAGCCTGAATATGCTGCCAGCCATGCACCTCGCGGAACAAAGCCACAATCTTTTCAGGCTGCCGAAAAAACGCCACCGGCAATTCCAAGCCGCTTTTCACTGTTTCTTGGCACACCCGCAGCACATCGCGCCAGCCATGCGGCAAACCCGCTTGGCGCAAATGCCGCCGAATCCGCCTGCGGTCTTCGCCCAACACGCCATACATCACCCACCCCAGCGCATTGCCCAAGCCATGCAACACAGGCAACGGCAACGCCGCCGCGATTTGAAAAAGCCATTTCAGCATGATTTCCATTTCAGCATTGTTTATTGCGCGGCAGGACCGATGTAATCAACAGGCTCATTGGGTTCGACAACAGATTTTTTCTCCAACGGATATTTCTCGCGCAATTTATTAAAGCGCATGCATTTCGGGTCTTTGGGCTTGTTGGTGCAATAATCTTCCGTTTTCTTGCAACGCGCCGTTTCTTGCGCGCTCAAAGACTGGCAGCCTTTTGCCGCACGCAAAGGATTGCCCAAAGGTTGCGGCGCCGCCGAAACCGAAAACGCGGCAAACAAAGCCGCCGCAGCCAATGAAAGTTGAACGGTTTTCATCATAACGTCCTTAATTTAGAGTGGTTAAACAGGGGTTGCGAGTATAAGCGTTTTCAGGCTGCCTTGCCTAGCCCGTTGCAATTTGCTATCATCCGCCCCGCATTAAGAGTTGGAAATTCCATGCCAACCTGTTGTTTACAAAACAATAAGGTGGACGGTTTATAACCGATGTGGCTTGTTACCCATAAACAAGCAATCCCAACCCGCTTTTAATGCGGGCATTTTTTTATCTGCCGCAAATGGAAACCCTTTTGCCTGCGGCAACGAACGCTGCCCTTTTTTATCCATCCCCCATAACAAGGAAATCCCATGAGCGAATACCTCTTCACCTCCGAATCCGTGTCCGAAGGGCATCCCGACAAAGTTGCCGACCAAATTTCCGATGCCATCTTGGATGCCATCTTCGCGCAAGACCCCCAATCGCGTGTTGCCGCCGAAACGCTGGTTGCCACCGATTTATGCGTGTTGGCAGGCGAAATCACCACCACCGCCCAAGTGGACTACGAACAAATCGCCCGCGACACCATCGCCCGCATCGGCTACACCGACCCCAGCTTAGGCTTTGCCGCCAGCACCTGCAAATTTTTGGTGAACTACGGCGTGCAATCGCCCGACATCGCCCAAGGCGTGAACGAAGGCGAAGGCATTGACCTGAACCAAGGCGCGGGCGACCAAGGCCTGATGTTCGGCTACGCCTGCGACGAAACCCCCACCCTGATGCCCTTTGCCATTTATTACAGCCACCGCCTGATGCAACGCCAAAGCGAAGTGCGCAAAAGCGGCTTGCTGCCTTGGCTGCGCCCCGATGCCAAAGCGCAATTAACCGTGGC
>CAUQDE010000209.1:0-3871 GCA_963516425.1 uncultured Kingella sp. | reverse complement strand
GGATGTTTGGCAAAATGGCGTTTGTGCTGTATGGCTATTTGTGGATTCGCGCCACTTTCCCGCGCTACCGCTACGACCAAATCATGCGCTTGGGCTGGAAAGTGCTGATTCCCGTGGGCTTTGCCGCGATTGTGTTTTACGGCGCGTGGATGGCTTCGCCGTTGAGTTTGTGGAAGTGATTGAGGCAGCCTGAAAACGCCATTTCAACAAAAGTAATCAGCCCAGCGGAGCAACAGCCATGAACTACGACAATTTCTTTTTTCCCGCCGATGATTTGGCAGCCACTAAACGTTTTTATCAAGAAACGCTGGGCTTGCCCGTAAAATTTGATTTTTCCGACAAGGGTATGCTGGCGTTTCAAGTGGGCAACGAAGAAGCCGCCATTATTTTGAAAGATAAGCAAAAATTTCCCCAAGCTGCACCCGCGCTGTGGCTGGAAGTGGATGATGTGCACGCGCTGTATCAGCAATTACGCGCCAAAGGCGTGCGTTTTTTAAGCGAGCCGTTTCGCATTCAAACAGGCTGGGCGGTGGAATGCACCGACCCTTCTGGCAATATTGTCGGCTTTACCGATTATCAAGATAAAGCCTAGCCACAATAGGCAGCCTGAAACCCAACAACAAACAAGAGAATACAACCCAAAATGGCAAACCTAGTCAAAACCTTCCTGCTCGGCGAACTCGTCAAAGGCATGGGCGTAACGCTCAAAAACTTCTTCGCCCGCAAAGACACCATCTACTTCCCCGAAGAGAAAACTCCGCAGTCGGTACGCTTCCGCGGCCTGCACGCCCAGCGCCGCTATCCCAACGGCGAAGAACGCTGCATTGCCTGCAAACTGTGCGAGGCCGTTTGCCCTGCGATGGCGATTAACATCGACAGCGAAGAGCGCGAAGACGGCACCCGCCGCACCACGCGCTACGATATTGATTTGACCAAGTGCATCTTCTGCGGTTTCTGCGAAGAAGCCTGCCCCACTGATGCGATTGTGGAAACGCATATTTTTGAATACCACGGCGAGAAAAAAGGCGATTTGCACATGACCAAGCCGATTTTGCTGGCGATTGGCGATAAATACGAAGCCGAAATAGCCAAACGCAAAGCGGCTGATGCGCCGTATCGGTAGGCAGCCTGAAAATCCCCAAAGCAGCCTGAAAACACGGAACGGAAAATAAAATGTTTAAAATCATTATGCTGGTGAAAAAGAAACCTGAACTCAGCACCGAAGCCTTTATCGCTCGCTGGCAGCAGCATTCCGAAAAAGTGCTGGGCTTTAAAGACGTGTTGAATATCCGCCATTACGCCAAAACGCTGCCCTTTCAAGCCAGCGGGCAGCCCGCCACCCAGCGCGACACGCTGCCGTTTGAATTTGATGCGATGGGCGAGCTGTGGTACGACAGCCGCGCAGATTTCCAACGCGCCCGCGAAACCGAAGCAGGGCAGGCGGCATTGGCTGCGCTGCGGGAAGACGAAGCCGCGTTCGTGGATTTGCAGCATTCTGTGATGTGGTTTGGCGAAGAAGAGCGGGTGCTTTGATGCCGTAAGGCAGCCTGCGTAGCGTAGCGGAGTTGCGAAGCTAAAACCCAAAGGAGCACCCATGTTTATCGTTTCGCTGGAATACATCCGCCCGCTTGCCGAGATTGAAGCCGCGCTGCCCGAACACATCGCCTATTTGGAACGGCATTACCGCGCGGGCACGTTTCTGCTGTCGGGGCGCAAAGAACCGAGCACGGGCGGCGTGATTGTGATGCAGGCAGACAGCCGCGAGCAAGTGGCGCAGATTATCGCCGAAGACCCATTTCATCAGGCAGGGCTGGCGCAATACAGCATTACTGAATTTCTGCCTACCAAAACGGCGGAGAGCTTGACGCAATACCGCGTGGCATTGTAAGGCAGCCTGCCCCCCCCCGAAAGCCCACCATGCCTGCATCAGCCGAACTCGCCAACCACATCGCCGAACAACTCGCCCCGCTGGGCGGCATCACACGCAAACGAATGTTTGGCGGCGTAGGCTTTTGCCATTATGGCGCAATGGTGGTGATTTTAAGCCGCAGCAACGAGCTGTATCTCAAATACCCCGCGCCGCACGCCGATTTGGGCGAACCGCTTATCAGCCGCCGCACCGATAAAACCACAGGCGGCATACGCGAAATTCCTTTACCGTATTACCGCCTGCCCGAAACCGCGTTAGACAACGGCGATGAATTGCGCGATTGGGTGCGCCAAGCGATTGCGCGGTTGGGCAAACCATAGGCAGCCTGAGAACGCCCCCCGCGCATCAAACCCAAATACCCAATATGGAAAACAAAATGAACAAAACCCTAATCATCGCCGCCCACCCCCATCTCGCCCAATCCGCCGTAAACCGCCGCTGGTTAGACGCATTGCGCCAGCACCCCGAACGCTTTACCGTACACGAGCTTTATGCCGCCTATCCCAACGGCAACATAGACATCGCCGCCGAGCAACGGCTGGTGGACGCGCATCAAACCTTGGTTTTGCAGTTCCCCGTGTATTGGTTTAACTGCCCGCCGCTGTTGAAACAATGGCTAGACGATGTGCTGACCTACGGCTGGGCATACGGCGCGCAAGGCAAAGCGTTGGCAGGCAAGAAAACCGCGATTGCTGTGTCGCTGGGCGCGCCCGCCGCCGATTACACGCGCCAAGGCGCAGTGGGCTACACCGTTGCCGAAGCCCTGCGCTCGTTTGAATTATCGCTGCGCTATTGCCAAGCCGATTACCGCCCCATGTTTGCCTTTCACACCATAGACAGTAATGCAGGCTATTCCGAAGCCGCCTTGCAAGCCATAGAGCAAAGCGCGGCAGATTACATCGCATGGCTTAATCAGCTGACAGAGGCAGCCTGAAAACCCTAACCCCCAACTGGAACCCCCGCTATGAGCTTCCCCCTAATCCTGTTCTACACCCTAGCCGCCATAATCCTATTTAGCGCGCTTAAAACCGTAACCGCCAAAAACCCCGTGCACGCCGCGCTGTGGCTGGTGCTCACCTTTTGCGCCAGCGCGATGACATGGCTGCTGATGCAAGCCGAATTTCTCGGCATCACGCTGGTGGTGGTGTATGTGGGCGCGGTGATGGTGATGTTCCTGTTTGTGGTGATGATGCTGAATATTGACATTGAAGCCATGCGCCAAGGCTTTTGGCGACACGCGCCCGCCGCGCTCACCGTGGGCGTGTTGATGGCAGCTTTGCTGATTATGATTTTTGTCGCGCCCGACACCAATCTCGCCGCCTTTGGCGCGATGAAAGACATTCCCGCCGATTACAGCAACGTGCGCGATTTGGGCACGCAAATTTACACCACCTACCTGCTGCCGTTTGAACTCGCGTCCGTGCTGCTGGTGCTCGGCATGGTGGCGGCGATTGCGCTGGTGCACCGCAAATCCACCCGCACCAAATACATGGACCCCGCCTTGCAAGTGCGGGTAAACCCCAACGAAGGGCGTATGCGTCTCGTTTCCATGCCCGCCGAAGTGCAAACCCCGCGCACGCAGCCTGAAACCAACGAGGAGACCCAAGCATGATTACGCTCACGCATTATTTGGTACTCGCCGCCTTGCTGTTTGGCATCAGCGCGATGGGCATTTTTATGAACCGCAAAAACGTGCTGGTGCTGCTGATGTCTATTGAACTGATGCTGCTGGCGGTGAATTTCAACTTTATCGCCTTCTCGCAATATCTCGGCGACACCGCAGGGCAAGTGTTCGTGTTTTTCGTGCTCACCGTCGCCGCCGCCGAAAGCGCAATTGGCTTGGCGATTATGGTGCTGGTGTTCCGTAACCGTAAGAGCATCAACATCAGCGATTTGGATAGCTTGAAGGGATAGTTTTCAGGCTGCCTGCAATAATCAAGG
>CAUQDE010000208.1:0-3880 GCA_963516425.1 uncultured Kingella sp. | reverse complement strand
GCAGCTTCACCAAAGGGCTGCACACCGCCGACCTGCTGCACGAATACGCCGCCATCGCCGCCTTTGCCGCCACCAGCCTGATTTTGGCGTGCGTGTTGTTGAAGAAGCAGGAGAGGTGAGAGATCGTCTGAAAACGGAGTGTAACGTTTTCAGACGACCTTTCACCTACTTCCCTCCAAAACCTCCAGCCATTTCTCCAGTCCGTATTGAAGCGATGTTTTGGTTTTTAAATCTAATTTTTCCATCAGCCGTTTTTGGTTTTCCACATGCGGAAACACGGCTTGTTCAATCAATTCTTTGCCCTTGTCGGTCAGGTATTTTGGAAACCGCACGCCTGTCACCCAGTTCGTTCGGGCTGGAACCTTGGCGTTTTTTGGTGGTGCAAAACCCTGCACTACGCGAAGAGTTGCGCGACATTGCATGGGGCGCGGCGGACAAAATTATGGATTGCAGCCATTTTGTGATTTTGTTGGCGCGCACGCAGGCTGCCATGCAGGCGGATTATCAAGAAAAAATCTGGGGCGGCGCGCATGGAATGCCGTCTGAAACTATTGGGATGATGCAAAAATTTTTCAAACAGTTTGCCGAAACCGATTTTGCCATTGCCGATAATCCGCGCGCATTTAACGACTGGGCAGCCAAGCAAACCTATATCGTGTTGGCGAATATGATGACCGCTGCCGCTTTGATTGGTGTGGATTCCACACCGATTGAGGGCTTTCAAAAGAAAAATGTGGAAAAGTTGCTGTCCGGCAAAGGCTTCATCAATCTTGACGAATACCGCGTCAGCGTCATGGCGGCATTCGGCTACCGTGCGGACGAACCTAAGCGCGCCAAAACGCGGCAGGCGGTGGGGGATGTTGTTCAGTGGGTGGAATAACGGAGATGGTTTGGGCTTTCAGACGACGTTTGAAGGCTAGCTGAAAATGTTGGGGGTGAATGTCGTCTGAAAACGGTGGACAGAAAGGCACGCCCTACGTTTTAAAACCGCTCAAATCCCTTTCGTCAGTCGCTCAAATTCAGCAATGCTCATGGGCGTGTGGCTTTTTATCAGCACGATTTTATCCACGCGGCAGACGAGTTGCAGGGTGCAATCGGAAAAGCGCAGGGTTGTATCCGTCCAATCCAGATAACTGTATTTGGTTTCCAGCAGGTCTTTTCGGTCGGAAAATTGGGGAATCAGGTAGAAATAGTGGTGCAATGCCTGATGGTAATCGTCGAAGGCAACCTCTTCAAAATAAAATAAATTCCCTTGTACTTCAATTTGTCGGGCGCGTACGAATTGACCGCGCTTGAGCAGGCGGGCAGGACGTTTGCCGACAAAACAGAAGATGAGGACGGCGAAGACAAAAGCAAAAAGAAACCACATTGTTTTTAAAAAACCGTCTGAAGCAGACGTTCAGACGGTATATCGATTATTTCACTTCGGTAAACGTGCCTTTGTAATTCAGGAACGTATGGTCGGGCAAAGTGATGTTGGTGTAAACGACGGCGTTGTTGAAATCTTCGACGTGGGTTACGGTCGAGCCGTCAGGCTCTGTCCAGGTAACCATAAACACCATGTCGGCAACTTCGGTTGCGGTGTAGTTTACTTTGACCTCGGGTTCGGCAACGGGTTTTGCCGTGCCGATGCTGGTAAAGGTCATGGTTTTGCCGTCTGCGTCAAAATTCAGGTGGTAAGCCAGTTCGCCGAATTTTGCTTGGTAGATTTTGCCGACAGGGGGAAATTTATTTGCCATGATAGGCTCCTTCTTCGTTAAAAATTCGTTGTAAAAAAATTATTTCACAGGGAACATTGCGTTGCCGTTTACGGCTTTATCCGCAGGCACTTCTTCCTGCATCACGTCCCAATGTTCCACCACTTTGCCGTTTTCCAAGCGGAAAATATCAACGGCAAGCATGGTTTTGCCGCCCCAGTTGTTGTAGCGACCATGAACCATCACATAATCGCCGTCTTCCATAATGATGCCTTGTTCATAGCTCATCGCTTGTGCATCCGGCGATTGGATAAAACCGCGCAATACGTCCAAACCGTTGGGCATACTTGGGTTATGTTGGATCATATCGCCCGCCCAGTAGGTTTCGGCTTTTGCCACGTCTTTTTGGTTGAAAACAACATCTAAATAATCGCTCACGATTTTTGCGTTAGACATAAAAATTCCTCTTAAAATGATAGTAAAAACAGCTAATTGCCGAAGCAAAAAGCGTGTAAAGATAGCACGTTGGTTGCGTGCCGTAAACCTGCTGACAAACAAGCAGGAAACTTTTGATTAATCGGCAATTGCCGCCGCCTCAAAGCCCAAATGGTGCATCCATTCGCGCATCACCAATACAAACGCTGCCGATGTCGCATGATGGGCAAGTTTTGGCAAATCGCGGGTTGGGCGGTAGCCTGCTAACACAGCGAATGCCGTTTCAAAAATCTCGGTAGAAATCTGCCGATTTTCATCCGCCAATATTTGCAACGGTTCGGCGTGATAAAGTTCAATCACACGATAATCTTTTAAAACGTCGCGGTAAGGCGAAATCAAATCTTCCACCTGCATAATGGCTTCTTCCCACGCCATTTCGCTTGGCGGATAGGGCGTGAATCGGGCTTGCAGCTTTGCAACGGAAAGCAGAATGTCAATGGTTTGTCCGCCGAATTGCAGCACTAATTTTTCCGATTCAAAATAAAGTTTGGCGTTCATTTTGCCTCCTATTTTAGTAGGCGGGCATTCTTGCCCACCGTTTTCAGACGACCTTAAATTTTGGCGGGCAGAAAGGCACACCTTACCCGATTAAAACCGAAGTCATGCTTAACGATCCTGCCATCAATTCGTCGTTGAAAAATGCGACCTTATCATTCGGCTCACGCAATGCCATCACATAAAGCAGTGGCAGATAATGGTCGGGTGTCGGCACGGCAAGTTCGGCGTTTTCGCCCAATTGCCCGTAATGCACCAGCAAATCATCGTTTTGCGCGTCAATGGCTTGGTTGATTTCATTACGGAAGGCAAACGCCCAATCGTAGCCCGCCCCGATTTGGTTGATGTGTTCCCAGCTGATCGCGCGCAAATTATGCACAATGTTGCCGCTGCCGATAATTAGCACGCCTTCATCACGCAGCGGAGCAAGTTTTTTCGCCAGCGCAAAATGCCACTCGGCAGGCTGCAAACGGTTGATGCTGAGCTGCACCACAGGCACATCGGCATCGGGATACAGATATTTCAGCACCGTCCACGCGCCGTGGTCGAAACCGCGCGTCGGGTTCATCTCCACCGATTCCGGCGCCAATAATGACCGCACTTTTTCCGCCAATTCGGGCGAACCTTGCGCGGGATATTGCACTTGGCTGAGTTCTTCGGGAAAGCCGTGGAAATCGTAAATCATCGGCGGATTTTCGCCCGACGTAACCTGCAAACGGCTGCTGTACCAATGCGCCGAAATCATCAAAATGGCTTTGGGTTTTTCAAAGGTTTGCGTCGTTTGGCGGAAGTTTTGGTTAAACGGACTATTTTTGTCCAACGCATTCATCGGATTGCCATGACCGACAAACAATACAGGCATTTTTTTCATGATTGTTCTCCTGTGGGTTTTCAATGGTCGGTATTATGACTGTATTCAGATAAAAAATGAATAATCGTTTTTGAATAGATATGTTTACTATGAGTTAATAATCAAACGGGCAAACGGATATAAAGATAAATGTAGAGTGCGCCTGTCAAAAAACGTCGTCTGAAAAACAAAGCAATGTTAAGATAAACCGCACTTTTCAGACGACCATCAAGGAGAAAACATGAAAACCATCGGCATCATCGGCGGCATGAGTCCCGAAAGCACCGTACTCTACTACCAAATCATCAACCGCGAAACCAACCGCCGTTTGGGCGGCAACCGC
>CAUQDE010000207.1:0-3898 GCA_963516425.1 uncultured Kingella sp. | reverse complement strand
GCTGTTCCGTTCGTTTATCAACAACATCGCCAAATTCAGCGCGTTTGTTGCCGTGCTGTGGGGCTTGTCGGGCACGCAGCATTTCACGCTTCTCGGACACTCGTTTACCGTGAAAGGCTATCTGGTTTGGGTGGCTCTGATTTACTCCGCCGTCAGCACGCTGATTGCCCACTTGGTCGGGCGCAAACTGAAAGATTTGAACATCGACCGCCAGCACCGCGAAGCCGACTTCCGCGCCGCATTGTTGCGTGTGCGCGACCACGCCGAGCAGGTGGCGTTTTATCAGGGCGCGGATGCCGAACAAGGTCGGCTGCAACAGCGTTACCGCCGAATCCGCGACAACTGGCACAGGCTCACCAACTGCGAATTCCGCCAAGAAACCTTTTGGGCGACCTATGTGCGCATCAGCATTTTTATCCCCATCCTCGCCACGCTGCCGATGTACCTCGCCAAAACGCTCACTTTCGGCGACATGATGCAGACGCGCACCTCCTTCGCCCGCGTACAGGACAGCTTCGGCTGGTTCACCGATTCCTACCGCAGGCTGGTGGAATGGGCGGCGGTGGTCGAGCGTTTGGGTGGGTTTCAGGCTGCTTTGGAAAGGGTGCAAAGGCAGCCTGAAAATGTCTGTTCCCACAACCAAGCTGTTCATACTTCCACGCCAGAACAGGAAAACGAGCAGGTTTCAAACGGTATCAAAGGCAGCCTGAAAAGCCCAATGCAGCCTGAAAACTATCTTTCAGGCGACCATAAAGGCAGCCTGAAAACGCACGAAGTGCGTTTAGGCGAAGCCAAAACGAGTAACACGAGTTTCGGCGAAGTCAAAATCCCAATGCAGCCTGAAAACCGCCCCGCACTTACGCTTAACCAAACCACCGTCCACACCCCCGCAGGCAAAGCCATGCTGCAAGCTGTTAATTTGGAAGCCGCCGCGCCCGAATGGCTGCTGCTGGAAGGGCGCAGCGGCATCGGCAAATCCACACTGCTGCGCGTACTGGCAGGCTTGTGGCCGTATTACAGCGGGCATTTCCAAATCAAAGGCAGTTTCCTATTTATCCCGCAACGCCCCTACCTACCGCACGGCAGCCTGCGCGACACCGTCAGCTACCCGCACCCCTGCCGCCTTTCAGACGACCTGTTGCGCGATATTTTGGAACGCGTCGGCTTAGGCCGTCTGAAACACGATTTGAATGCCAAAGCCGAATGGCACAGCCGCTTATCCGGCGGCGAACAGCAGCGTTTAAGCCTCGCCCGCGCCCTCGCCGCCCGTCCGCAAATCCTGTTCCTCGACGAAGCCACCAACCAGCTCGACGACCAAGCCTCGCTGGCCCTGATGCAGATGCTGAAAACCGCGCTGCCCGACACGCTGGTGGTCGGCATCAGCCACCAAAGCGGCGTGAAGGCGCTGTTTGACCGCAGCATCCGGCTGCAACAGGCAGAGGCAGGCTGAAAACGCCGTTCAACTTCAAAACCTGTAAACTCGTTTTGGCTTCGCAAAAGCCTGTAAACAGTTTTTAGCTTCGCAAAATCCTGTAAACAGGTTTTGGCTTCGCCGAAACTCACTTCGTTTGTTTTCAGGCTGCCTTCGCGGCTTTTGAATAGGAGTAACACCCATGATTATTCTGCCGATAGACACCTGCGAAACCTTTTGGTGCGCGCCCGCAGGCGAAACCACGCCCGCCGAATTGGAACAATGGATTTACGCGCACGATGCCGAGCTGGAAGCCTTGCTGCCTAGATTTGATTTCGCTGAATTTTGCCGACAAATGGGCGTTGCACGAAATTGAAAAACTAATGGGCGATTATTTGCAGCGCAATAGCCAAGCCTATCAGCGGTTTGAAAAGAGCAGACCGGAGCGGGAAATCCCTGCCTGTTTGCAGCGGCTCGTTGCCCAGCCCGATGATGTTTTAGCGTTTGAATGTTTGCTGGATTATGCGCAGGATTTTCCTTTTTTAAACGATTTGCTGGCAGAAATGCAAGACGGGTTTGCCAGCGGTAATCGCACCTCACTTTCCGCCCCAACGCAAGCCAAAATCCGCACGATGGCGCAAAGGTTGTTGGACGACATCGCCATCAAGCTGATTGTGTTTACGTGTCGCGCCAAAGTTATACCGGTTTATTATTTAGACGAGATGCAGCCTGAAAAACCTTCTTTAAATCCAAAATAAAAGGCAGCCTGAAACCCGTTTCCCCGTTTTGGCTGCGCCGAAACCTGTAAACTCGTTTTGGCTTCGCAAAATCCTGTAAACAGGTTTTGGCTTCGCCGAAACTCACTTCGTTCGTTTTCAGGCTGCCTCAACCGCTTATTCAAACTATAATTCGCCCATCTCGCGCATCTGCGCCTTCATTCATCCCATCTGCAAAGGAAACCGCCATGCCCGCCCCCCGCTCCGTATTCTTCGTTTCCGACCGCACAGGTCTCACTTCCGAAAATATGGGCAACGCCCTGCTGGAACAATTTAGCGAACTTGCGTTCAAGCGCAGCACCCATCCCTTTATTGACAGCCCCGAAAAAGCCCACGCCCTTGTTGCGCAAATCAACGCCACCGCCGAGCACGAGAACATTCATCCGCTGGTGTTTTCCAGCGTGGTCAACAACGAAATCCGCGCCATCGTCAAAACCGCCACCGCTGCCCATTTCAGCTTTTTTGATGCCTTTTTGGGGCAGCTAGAACAAGAGCTAGACAAACCCGCCCGCCACACCGTGCGCAGCCGCGTGCACGATGTCGCACGCTACGATGCCCGCATGGAAGCCGTCAATTTCGCCCTAAACCACGACGACGGCGTGTCCGACCGCGAGCTGCAAGAAGCCGATGTGATTCTGCTGGGCGTATCGCGCAGCGGCAAAACCCCCACCTGCCTGTATCTCGCCCTGCAATACGGCATCCGCGCCGCCAACTACCCGCTCACGCCAGACGACCTAGACAGCGACGACCTACCGCGCATGGTCAAACCCTATCGCAGCAAACTGTTCGGGCTCACCATAGAACCCAGCCGCCTGCACCACATCCGCCAAGAACGCCGCCCCAATTCCACCTATTCCCACCCCAACACCTGCAAACAAGAAATCGCCGACGCGCAAGCCATCTACCGCCGCCACGCCATCCCATTTGCCAACACCACACACAAATCGGTGGAAGAGCTTGCCGTAGAAATCGTTGAAGCCTGCAAACTCAAACGGCGGTTTTAAGCGGCAGGTTTTAACTAACAAGGGCAGCCTGAAAACCATACCCGCGTTTCAGGCTGCCGCAACCCATCACACACCATCAATGCAACCATGTCCAAAAAAATCCCCGTCTCCGTGCTGATTCTGCTGCACGACCACGTAGGCAACGTGCTCCTGCTCAACCGCTTGAAACCCGACGGCTTCTGGCAATCGGTAACCGGCAGCCTGAACACGCCCGACGAACTCCCGTTTCAGGCTGCCCTGCGCGAAGTTGCCGAAGAAACCGGTTTCAGGCTGCATCCGAACCAACTGCGCGACTGGCAGCGCAGCGTGGAATACGAAATCTATCCCCATTGGCGCTACCGCTATCCCGCAGGCATCACCCGCAACACCGAGCATTGGTTCTCCGCCCAAATCCCCGCAGAGAGCATTCCCACCCTCAGCGAACATTCCGCCTACGCATGGCTGCCCGCGCGGGAAGCCGCCGACAAAGTGTTCTCGCCGTCCAACCGCGAAATCATCCTTGAATGGCTTGCCCAATGCGAGGCAGTCCGCGGAGCGTAGCGGAGTTGCGAAGCTAAAACAAAAACGCTTGATGTTTTGCTGAATGTTTTTGTTTTACCGGATAGATTAAGTTTCAGGCTGCCTAACCCATCACAAATGTTTACTATTGCCACCCTCTCCCCTACGTCCAGCCGAACGCAGCATTCTTTTTTCGGGAAAAAGCGTGC
>CAUQDE010000206.1:0-3901 GCA_963516425.1 uncultured Kingella sp. | reverse complement strand
TCTCAGGTTGCCCGTAATTGCGGGGCTGATGTTGGAAAATGTTTTCAGGCTGCCTCATGCGTTAGGCAGCCTGAAAATAGGAAAGCGCGGATTATACGGATTTTTTTGCGAGAATTAAAATCATCGGCGGGAGGGCATGCGCTTTAAAACCAGCGCGACCATTTGCCGTGCACCTTATCGGGATGGGCTTGGCGAAATTGGATGAGCCAGTCGCCAAAGTGTTTGTTGTTGGGGCGAAAGCTGAAAATGTAGTATTTGCCGTTGTCTCGGATGTGGATGTCCCACACATAGGTGTTGTTGATTTTCAGGCTGCTTTTTTCCACGCGCGTGATGCGGGCAATGGGGTGGCTGCTGATAAGCGCGTTGCCCGCGCAAACAAAGATGCCCACGATGATGCTGACGATGGTTTAAAACATAATCACGCCTATAAATAAGAATATTTGCTATCGGGGGCGTTTTTCTTTATATTTTGTCCCGCTTGCTTTCAGGCTGCCTTAATCGCATGAGGCAGCCTGAAAACGCTATATTTTATCAACTATAGTCGTTCCACACAGCCTTAGACAAGGCGGCGAGCCGCAGATAGTACAAGTAGTACAGCAAGGCGAGCCAACGCAGTATAAGGTTGTGTGGAACGACTATATAAACGGAAAGACCATCATGGCAGTAATCATCCACACCCCCGAAGAGATTGAAAAAATGCGCGAGCTGGGCAAGCTCGTTGCCGACGCGCTGGATTATATCGGCGATTTCGTGAAACCCGGCATCACCACCAACGAGCTGGATAAGCTGGTGTACGACTATCATGTGAACGTGCAGGGCGGCTATCCCGCGCCGCTGCATTACGGCAATCCGCCCTATCCCAAATCGTGCTGCACCTCGGTGAACCATGTGATTTGCCACGGCATCCCCGATGATAAGCCGTTGAAAGAAGGCGATATTATCAACATTGATTTAACCATCAAAAAAGACGGCTTCCACGGCGACAGCAGCCGTATGTTTACCGTGGGCAAGGTCAGCCCGCAAGCACAACGCCTGATTGACGTTACCCACGAAAGCATGATGGCAGGCATCGCGGCGGTGAAAGCAGGCGCAACCTTGGGCGATATTGGCTATGCCTGCCAAAACGTTGCCGAAAACGCAGGCTATTCGGTGGTGCAAGAATTTTGCGGGCACGGCATTGGGCGCGAGTTCCATTGCGAGCCGCAAATTTTGCACTACGGACGCAAAGGGCAGGGCATGGTGCTCAAAGCGGGCATGATTTTCACCATTGAGCCGATGATTAACCAAGGCAAACGCCATTTGCGCATCTTGGACGACGGCTGGACAGTTGTTACCAAAGACCGCAAACTCTCCGCGCAGTGGGAACACGAAGTGCTGGTTACTGAAACGGGCTGCGAAATTTTGACCATTTCGCCCCGCACAGGCAAAGCGTAAATCCATCCATCAGAGGTAGCCTGAAAATGGTTTTTCTTGTTTTCAGGCTGCCTTTGCAAAATCTAAAATAAAACCAGAAACGGTAACGTCCATCATTCCCGCGCAGGCGGGAATCTTGGTTAAACTTTAATAACGGATTGTTTCTACAATTATTTCTGAGTATCAAATAAGATTCCCGCCTACGCGGGAATGACGGTATCTCTTATTTTTAGCTTCGCAACTCCGCTTCGCTACGCAGGCAGCCTCAGGGGTTTTGCAAAGATTTCAGGCTGCCTTAACGAAAGCCAAACATGAATATTAGCCAAGCCGCCGCCCAAACGGGCTTATCCGCCAAACGCATCCGTGATTATGAACAACAAGGCTTGTTGCCGCCCGCGCCACGCAGCGAAGCAGGCTACCGCCGCTTTTTGCCTGCCGATTTGCAACGGCTGCGCTTTATCGCCCACGCGCGCGAAGTGGGCTTTTCGCTGGCGCAGATTAAACGCCTGCTGGCGTTGGCAGACGACCCGCAACGGCATAGTCGCGACATCAAACAGCTTACAGGCGAACACATCGCCGAGCTCAACCAAAAAATTGCCACGCTGCAAACCATGCGCGACACGCTGCAAACGTGGCACGACCAATGCGCGGGCGACGATGCGGCAGCGTGTTGTATTTTGGAGGGGATAGGCAGCCTGAAAACGGGGGAAGTGGAGTATGGTGGTTAGATGGATGGAGAGAAAGACGGTGAATGCCGTTTTTTTTGGTTTTCAGGCTGCCTTAATTGTTGGCAAGCGATAGAGCAGCCTGAAACCCCATCCCCCCAACAAAAAACCCTTTATGCCACTCAGCACAAAGGGTTTTATTGCATCAACAACCGCCGCTACATAAACGCGCCAATAATCTGCACCAGCAAGATTTTAAACACCGTCATCGACGGGAAAATCATCGCGTAGCCCACATCGGGTTTATCGGATGCCAGCGTTTTGCTGCTGAACGCCAAAATGGCGGGGTTGCCTGTTGCGCCCGAAATAATGCCCGCCGCCATGTCGTAAGGGATGCGGAACACATACACGGTAATCAGCAACACGCTAATGGTGAGCAATGCCACCAAAGCCACGCCCAGCAGCAGATAGGTCATGCCGCTTTTGGCAACGGTGTCCACAAAGGTTGAGCCTGATGCCATGCCCACTTGCGCGAGAAACAACGCCAAGCCAAATTCGCGGAACACGCGCGAGGCGGCAATCGGCATGCTCCATGTGAACTTCCATGTGTTACGCGCTTTGCCCAGATACAACGCCACCAGCAGCAAGCCTGCCAAGCCCAGTTTCACGTTGCCCAACCCAGGGATGGGGAAGGCAATAGAGCCCACCGCCAAGCCCAACGCTGCACCCACGCCCATAGAAAGGTAGTTTACTTCGCCGCCCGCTTTCACCGAGTCGCCGAAGAAGCGTTGCAATTCTTTGGTGTGTCCCACTTCTGCCAACACGCCGATTTGGTCGCCGATTTCCATGCGCAGCGATTGCGTGAGCGGCATATCGGTGTCGCCACGGCGAATGTGCAAAATGCTGACGTTAAGCGTCATCAGTTGGCGGATTTGCGGGATGGTTTTGCCTGCCAAGTTGGGGTTGGAAATAAACAGGCGTTGGTATTCTTTTTCGCCTTGCACCAAGTTGATTTTGTCGCCCACGCGCGTGCCGACGGTGGGCACGGCTTGGTCTAGCTTGGCGTTGTCCACGGCGGTAATCAGCACAATATCGCCATGTTGCAATTCGCCCAAATGCCCCAAGGCAACGGCTCGGCCGCCACGGTTGGTGGTGGTGATGCTCACGCCATCGGGCAGGGTGCTGTTTACGTCCGACATGGTTTTGCCGAAGATTTCGGGGTTTTCCACGCGCACGGCGCACACGCGCAAGGATGTGCGTTCTTCTAGCGTGTATTTGGGCTTAAAGAAGCTGTTATACAAACCAATAATCAAAATGGGCACGGCCACGCCAAACGGATAGGCAACGGAATAGCCTGTGGCGGGGATTTTGTCGCCCGTTACCACCATCGCCGCTTGCAGGGCAGAGGTGCTGGTGCCTGCGCCTGCCCATGCGCCGATGGCTTCGGCAAAGTTTACCCCCGGCACAAATTTAATCGCCAACAGCATCAAGCCCAGCGACAGCAATACGCCAATCACCGAGGCGATGTTGGCTTTAATGCCCAAGGGGCTGGTTAAGCCTTTGAAAAATTGCGCACCAAATGCGATGCCCACACCATATAAAAAGAGCAGCAAACCGAATGTGCCGACAACAAGGGGCAAGGCAGATTTGGGCGCAAGCGCGCCCATTGCCAAGCCCACGAACAACACTGCGCCTGCGCCCAGCGATAAACCGCGCACGCTAATCATGCCCACGGCGTAGCCCAATGCAATCGTTGCAAATAATGCAAACAAAGGATTGGCTGTTAAATAATCAACAAGTGCTGTCATTTGACAGTCTCCTTC
>CAUQDE010000205.1:0-3930 GCA_963516425.1 uncultured Kingella sp. | reverse complement strand
GATAAGGCAGCCTGAAAACCATCACGCAGGCGTTTTGCTATGCCAATCACTATGCAACTGCATTTGATGCGCTGCGCCTAAAATCTTGGCTTCGGCAAAATAATTGCCAATCAGTTGCACGCCAATCGGCAAGCCCTCCGCGCTCAATCCCGCAGGCAGGCTCAATGCAGGCAAGCCCGCCAGATTAACGGCAATCGTATAAATATCAGAAAGATAGGCTTGCACAGGGTCTTGATTTAGCTCGCCGAGCTTGGGCGCAGCAGTTGGCGCGGCGGGCGCTAAAATCAAATCGCATTGCGCAAAGGCAGCCTGAAAATCGTTGGCAACCAAGCGGCGCAGTTTTTGCGCTTTGAGATAATAGGCATCGTAGTAGCCGTGGCTCAACACATAAGTGCCAATCATAATGCGGCGTTTGACTTCGCTGCCAAAGCCTTCGGCGCGCGTGTTGCTGTACATTTCGTCCAAATTGGCGAACTCTTTGGCGCGATGCCCATAGCGCACGCCGTCATAGCGCGAAAGATTGGTGCTGGCTTCGGCAGATGCGAGCACATAGTAAGCAGGAATGGATAACTCGGTTTGCGGCAGCGAAACTTCTATCAATTCAGCGCCTTGCGCTTGCAGCAGGGCTTTGGCGTTTTCTAAGGCAGCCTGAACGTCTGCGCTGTTGTTTTGAGTGAAGTATTCTTTAGGTAAGCCAATTTTCATGCCTTTAAGCGGTTGATTTAATTGGCTGGTATAGTCTTCGGGCGCGCGTTCTAGGCTGGTGCTGTCGCGCTCGTCAAAGCTCGCCATTTGGTTGAGCAACAGAGCGCAATCTTCGGCGGTTTGCGCCATTGGGCCCGCTTGGTCAAAGCTGGATGCGTAGGCAATCATGCCAAAGCGCGAAACGATGCCGTAGGTGGGCTTCAAGCCTGTGATGCCGCAATGCGATGCGGGTTGGCGGATTGAGCCGCCTGTGTCCGAGCCCAGCGCGGCGGGTGCAAGACGCGCCGCTACCACGGCAGCCGAGCCGCCTGATGAGCCGCCCGCAACGTGTTGCGTGTTAAAAGGATTGTGAACCGCGCCGTAGAACGAAGTTTCGTTGCTTGAACCCATGGCAAATTCGTCCATATTGGTGCGCCCGAGCGTTACCATGCCCGCGTCCAACAAATTTTGCACCACGGTGGCGGTGTAGGGCGCAACAAAGTTGTCCAGCATTTTGGACGCGCAAGCTGTGCGCCAGCCTGTTTGGCAGAAAATGTCTTTGTAGGCAATCGGCACGCCAGTGAGCGCGTGGGCATTGCCTTGCGCGATGCGTTCGTCGGCGGCGCGCGCTTCAGCTAGGGTTTTTTCGGGGTCTAGCGTGATGTAGCCGTTGATGGCGGGGTTTTGCGCATTGATGGCGGCAAGGTATTCGGTCGCCAGCTCAACGGCGGAAATTTGTTTGCTTTGAAGTAGTTGGCTGGCTTGGGTTAGGGTGTAGGTGGTTGGCATGATTTTCTTTCTGGTTTTGAAATAAAAAAATGGCTGAGGCAGCCTGAAAACTATTTTTTGCGTGTTAATTTAATTGGCGTGATAACCAGTATAACAAGCGTATATAAAGCCCAAAACGGTAACACAACGAGAGAGAGCAGCGAAGAAAGGATGTTTAGCTTGCCATAAATGCCCGTGGGTATGGTTTTAAAGTTGCCATACGGCGAGTGCATCCATAACACCGTTTCTGTGCCTTTTAGCTTGTCGCCAACGGAAACCACTTTTAACTGCCAATCGTTCCAGCCCGCATGCTCGGCAAGATAGCATTGTGGTAGCTCAAACCAATAAGTTGTGTTTGGCTTGCCATCATCAGCAATTAAATCGCGCGAGACCGTTTTTTCGGAGAGCGATGAGACAGGCGGTTGCTCAAAAACGCAGCCTTTGCCGTTTACTTGCAATTGGATGAGTACGGGTTCTCCTGTGTCGGTAAAAACGATAGCGTTGTGTTCTTCGCTTTCTTGGGAAACGGCGTATTCGCCTAGTAACTCTTTTTCCCTTTCCGCATTTTGACTGCGCTGGTATGCCATTTGAAACCAGCTTCTTTGCGTATCAAAAGGTCGCCATGTGCGCCATTGCGTTTAAAAATTGGCTTGCAGGGTAACGGGGATGGATAGGCTTTTGTCGGCTATTTTTATGAATAATGCGGGAATCGCAACGATGACGGTAAACACTAACCACGTTTTCCATAGGGGGTGCAATGTTGTTTGTTTATTTTGAGCGTTCATGGCAAGATTGTGTGGGTTTAGCTTTCAGGCTGCCTATGGCTTAAAGGCAGCCTGAAAACTGTTTTGAATTAATAAACCAATGCAGCATAAAACTACCCAAGACTGCTATTTAGGTAATTCTGTAAAAATCTCACTCCTCAATCACATGCGGCACAATATACATCCGATTGCGCACCTCGGGCGCAACCGCCAAATATTCCGCCGCATGGTCGCTTTCGGTAACCTTGTCTTCGCGCAGGCGCAGCGCCACTTCGTGCGGGTGCGCCATCGGTTCAACGCCATCGGTGTTCACCGTTTGCATTTTTTCCACCAATTCAAACACGGCGTTCAGTTTTTCCAGCGTGCTGTTTTTTTCGTCGTCGCTTAAAGTTAAGCGCGAAAGTTTTGCGATTTTTTCAACATCTGCAAGCGTTAAAGACATGGTTAAAATCCTTAAATTTAGTTTGGTAATTCGTGAAATTAAGGTATGATTGCGCGTTTATTTTATCCGCCAAAGCGCGCGATTATAACCGAAAACCTATTGCAAAGCATGGCGATTTCAGGCTGCCTGCCGTGATTGCCCTGCTTTAATTATTGTTTAATATCATATTTTCAGGACTTCTTATGCTGCACTTCTTTACGCGTTATTTTTCTAACGATATTGCGATTGACTTAGGCACAGCCAATACGCTGATTTACATCAAAGGCAAAGGCATTGTGTTGGATGAACCTTCTGTCGTAGCGGTGCAGGTGGACAACGCAGGGCGCAATGAAACGCTGGCGGTGGGCACAGAAGCCAAAAAAATGCTGGGGCGCACCCCGGGTTCTATCCAAGCTATCCGCCCGATGAAAGACGGCGTGATTGCCGATTTTGTGATTACAGGCAAAATGCTCAAAGCTTTTATCCGCAAAGTAAACAGCAGCAAATGGGCAGCCGCGCCGCGCATTGTGATTTGCGTGCCTTGCGGCGCAACGCAGGTGGAGCGCAAAGCCATCCGCGATTCGGCGCAAGAAGCGGGCGCATCCGCCGTTTATTTGATTGAAGAACCGATGGCAGCCGCGATTGGCGCAGGCTTGCCCATTGAAGAACCCACAGGCTCTATGGTGGTGGATATTGGCGGCGGCACCACCGAAGTGGGTGTGATTTCGCTGAACGGCGTGGTGTATTCGCATTCCATCCGCGTGGGCGGCGACACGTTTGACGAAGCGATTATCCAATACGTTCGCCGCAACTACGGCATGTTAATCGGCGAAGCCTCTGCCGAAGAAATCAAAAAACGCATCGGCTCCGCTTTCCCCAGCACCGAAGTGAGCGAAATGGACGTAAAAGGGCGCAATTTGGCAGAGGGCATCCCGCGCTCGTTCACCATCACCTCCAACGAAGTACTGGAAGCTCTCGCCGACCCATTAAGCCAAATTGTGCAAGCCGTTCGCAGCGCGTTGGAGCAAACCCCGCCCGAATTGGGCGCGGACATCGCCGAACGCGGTTTGGTGCTCACAGGCGGCGGTGCGCTGCTCAAAGGTTTGGACCGCCTGCTCGCCGAAGAAACAGGCTTGCCCGTGCTAATTGCGGAAGACGCGCTCACTTGCGTGGCGCGCGGTTCGGGCAAAGCGCTTGAAATGATTGGCAGAATGAATTCTGTGTTTGTCAACAATCCCTAATGATTTTCAGGCTGCCTGAAACCTGTTCCGATGTCTGAATCGCTTTCTTTTA
>CAUQDE010000204.1:0-3941 GCA_963516425.1 uncultured Kingella sp. | reverse complement strand
CCGATGAAGTTTCCGGGACGGTTTCTCAAGGCAATAAAGATTTAGCAGGCTTTGGCGGCAAAAAACAATAGCCTCTTATCGGCTATTTAATCTTAAAAGGCAGCCTGAAAACGTGTGGCAAGCTGGGTTTGTGCTTATTGGGCATTTTCAGGCTGCCTCTGGTTTATTCCACTCAACTTTATATCTTAGGAAAGGAAATCACCATGTCTTTAAAACAACTCGGTTCGCTCACTTTGGTTGCGCTTTGTTTGGCGGCGTGCAGCAGCAGCGGAGGCGGCAGTTCAAACAATCTTAATGTGCCAGACACGGGCAACAATAACAACGCCAACAATAAGCATACGGATAAAAGCGTGTCCAAGCTGATTTCGGTTGCCGAGTTGAGAGACGAAGCAGAGATTGATTTGCAGGATGAGTTTGGTGCTTCCGCCAAACTGTCTTCATATGCGATTAAGCTGAACGGGAAAACCTACACCCGTGGCAACATTGATTTGGCTACGCTGGGCAACGGCTTCAAACGTGTTGATGTTACCGAAACCGCATCCGCCAAAATCAACGGGCAAACCCACAACGTAACCCAAAACAGCAAATTGCATCTGTATCAGCAACCTTATTCTGTTGTGGCTTCCATGCAAACCATGGATGGGCAGGTTGGCAATTTGGGCAAAATTGAAAAAGGCGAATTTGAAGTTTCTTTGTTTGATGGCCAGCCAACCAAAACGCTCCCCAGCACAGGCTCGTTTAACTATAAAGGCGTTGCCTTTACCGAAAAAGAACAAGGCAATTTGGATTACACCATCAACTTTGACAGCAAAAAAGGCGCGGGTTCAATCAGCGGCATCAACCAAACAGGCAATATCACATTGCACGAAAGCGATATTGTGAAAGGCGGTTCAGCGTTTAGAAATACTTACTCTGTTAATAATAAAGATGTCTATGATAATAATAAAAATGTCTACGGCGTGCTCAATGGCGCGGCAACATCTGAAAAACAAGGCAAGGCCAATTATGAGCTAGCCATTTTCGGCCCGAATGCCGATGAAGTCGTTGGGTCAGTTTTCCAAGGCAGCAAAGATGTGGCGGGCTTTGGCGGCAAAAAACAATAATCCCTTATCGGCTATTTAATCTTAAAAAGGCAGCCTGAAAACGAGTGGCAAGCTGGGTTTGGGCTTATTGGACATTTTCAGGCTGCCTCTAGTTTATCCCACTCAACTTTTATCTTAGAAAAGGAAATCATCATGTCTTTAAAACAACTCGGTTCGCTCACTTTGGTTGCGCTTTGCTTGGCGGCGTGCAGCAGCGGCGGGGGAGGCAGCGGCAGTTCAAACAATCTTAATGTACCGGGCACAAGTAACAACAATACCAACAATAATCGCGCCGATTTCAGCGTGCCCAAGCTGGTTAAAGTTTCTGATATGAGAAATAATTTACAGGACTATGTGCAGAGTTATTTGGACCCATCAGCCAATCTATCTTCATACGCTTTTAAAATGAACGGGAAAACCTATACCAGCGGCAATATTGATTTGGCTACGCTGGGTAATGGTCTGAAACATGTAGATGTTGTTGAAACCGCAACGGCTAATATCAATGGGCAAACCCACAACGTAACCCAAACCAGCAAATTACATCTGTATCAACAACCTTATTCTGTTGTGGCTTCTATGCAAATAACAGGTGGTCAAATTGGCAATTTGAGACAAATTGAAAAAGACGATTTTGAAGTTACTTACATGGATGGTCAGCCAACTAAAACGCTTCCCAGCGCAGGCTCGTTTAACTACAAAGGCGTTGCCTTTACCGAAAAAGAACAAGGAAATTTGAATTACACCATCAACTTTGACACTAAAAAAGGCGCAGGTTCCATTAGCGGCATCAATCAAACAGGCAACATTACGCTGCATGAAAGCGATATTGTGAAAGTTCAAGATGGTGTGGCATTTAAAAATAATTCCGCCTTTACTTATGGTGAGAAAAAAGATGTCTATGGTGTGCTCAATGGCGCAGCAACCACTGAAAAACAAGGCGTGGCAAGTTATGAATTGGGTATTTTTGGACCGAATGCCGATGAAGTGGCTGGGGCAGTTTTCCAAGAGCATGATGAAGGGACGGTCGGCTTTGGCGGCAAAAAACAATAACCCCTTATCGGCTGTTTAACTTTAAAAGGCAGCCTGAAAACGTGTTGCAAGCTGGGTTTTGGCTTTGCTAAAACCCACCCCGCACGTTTTCAGGCTGCCTTATGGCACTCCACACTCCCACCCAAATGAATAAACTTCCTTTGCTCCTGCTCCCCCTTTCCTTGCTTGCCCTTGCCGACACGCCAACCGCGCTGAACGGCGCGCCGCCTGCGCACCGAATCGCCAACGAACCGTCTGCCAACGCCCCCGCTCCCCTTTTCTTTGACGACCGCGAAATCGCCCTTATCCCCAACGAGATGCTGCCCCAGCCTGCCGCGCCGGCCGCAAGCCTTGCCGACAACGCGACCAAAGACGACAACACGCTGGAAGCGCAAATCAACCGCGCCATCATCGCCCGCGATTGGGCAACGCTGCCCGCGCTGCTGGAACGCTACCACGTCGAGCCGCAGCACGACCCAACGCTTTACGATTACGCGCTGGGCGCATTGCGCCGTTCGCAGTTGCGCCACGATGAAGCCATCGCCCTGTATCGCGGCATTGTGCAAAGGCAGTCTGAATTAGCCTATCCGCGCTTTGATTTGGGCGTGATGCTGTTTGAAGACAAGCAATACAGCGAAGCCAAACGCGAGCTGGAACGCGCCAAGCCCGATTTGTCACCCGCCATGCAAGCCGTTGCCGAGCGTTATCTTGCCGCCATTGCCCAAGCGCAAAATTGGCAGCCTGAAATGTCGCTGCAATACGAAACCACCGATAATGTGAACAACGCCGCCGATGCGCGCGAAATTGAAATCAACGGGCGCATTTGGCGCAAAACCGAAGAAAGCCTGCCGCAAAGCGCGCAAGGTTTGCGCTATGGCTTGGGCGTGGAGCGCGAGCGCAATTTAGGCGGGCACCATTTTATTTATGGGCGCGTTCATGGCGATGGCGTGGCTTATTGGGATAAACATGAATACGACGAGCAAAGCGTGAATATCGCGCTGGGCTACAAAAACCGCACCGTCAAACGCGCGTTGGGCATCGTGCCGTTTTTTGAGCAAAACTGGCTGGGCGGCAGCCGATACAGCCACAACGCAGGCGTGCAGGCCGATTTTTCGCACCAGCTGGGCAAACGCTGGCGCGTGATGCTGAACGCGGGCTATATAGCCAAGCGATACGATGAGCCCTCCACCGCACAGCGGTACAACGGCAAAATGCCGCTGGCAAGCGCCACGCTGATGTATTACGCGCCGCAAAATTGGCTGCTGTATGGCGGGGTGGATTGGTCGCACGACATCACGCAAGATGCGGAGCAGGCTTCGGTGCGCAAAGGCGTGCGGCTGGGCACGGCAAAAACGTTTGCCAACGGGCTGGGGCTGCGCACCCATTTGCGTTATGCACGGCGCACGTTTGATGCGGCGGGCACGCTGGTTTATCTGTATCCCCGCCAAGACGATGAGTATCAGGCGAATGTGTCGTTGTGGCATGACAAATTGTCGTGGAAGAGCTTTACGCCGCATTTGAATTTCCGCTATTTGGCGATTGACAGCAATATGAAAGGGTTTTATTCACGCAAAAACGCGCAATGGTTTTTAAGCGTGGAGCGGGGGTTTTAGCAATAGACGGATAGATAGAAGGCAGCCTGAAAACGCCTTGGGGCGGTTTGCGTAGCGAAGCGGAGTGGCGAAGCCAAGAATAAGAAATGCCGTTTTCAGGCTGCCGCAGACCCCATAAACGCAACAAAGCCTAGCTTCGTTAAAAAAGCTAGGCTTTTGTATTTTTGGTCGGAGTGAAAGGATTCGAACCTTCGACCCCTTGCACCCCATGCAA
>CAUQDE010000203.1:0-3953 GCA_963516425.1 uncultured Kingella sp. | reverse complement strand
ACCGAATACATTATTGAACCCAAGTTTGACGGCTTGGCGATTAGTCTGTTGTATCAAAACGGTATTTTGATTCAGGCTGCCACGCGCGGCGATGGCACAACGGGTGAGGATGTAACCGAAAACATCAAAACCGTGCGCAACATTCCTTTGAAGCTGCACGGCGATGAAGTGCCTGATTTAATTGAAGTTCGCGGCGAAGTGCTGATGCTGAAAGCGGATTTTGCCGCGCTCAATGCCCGCCAGTTGGACGCGGGGCAAAAGCCGTTTGCCAATCCGCGCAATGCGGCGGCGGGCAGCTTGCGCCAGCTTAATTCGGCGGTTACGGCGCAGCGCAAATTGCATTTTTTTGGCTACGGCATCGCGCGTTTGAGCACGGCGTTTAGGCAGCCTGAAAACCATGCGCAGGAGATTGAACTGCTGGCGCGGTTGGGGTTTAGCGAGCCGCAAGCGCAAATTCGCGTGTGCGCCCATATCCGCGAAGTGCTGGATTTTTACGAAACCATGTCGCAGCAACGCCCCAGCTTGCCTTATGAAATTGACGGCATGGTGGTGAAAGTGAACGATTTGCGGCAGCAGCAAATGCTGGGCTTTGTGTCGCGCGCGCCGCGCTGGGCGATTGCGCACAAATTCCCCGCCGAAGAAGCCTTGACCACGGTTGAAGCGATTGATGTGCAAGTGGGGCGCACGGGCTCAATCACGCCTGTGGCGCGGCTCAACCCCGTGTTTGTGGGCGGCGTTACCGTGACCAACGCCACGCTGCATAACCAAGACGAAGTGTCGCGCAAAGATGTTCGCGTGGGCGATACGGTGGTGGTGCGCCGCGCGGGCGATGTGATTCCCGAAGTGGTGCGCGTGGTGTTTGAACGCCGCCCGATGCGCAACGTGGATTTGTTGGGCGAACGGCAAGAGCCGCAGCATCCCGCTTTCAGGCTGCCTGAAAACTGCCCCGTGTGCAACAGCGCGGTGGAACGCGAAGTCGGCGAAGCAGTGGCGCGTTGCACGGGCGGCATTGTGTGCAAAGCCCAGCGCGCGCAAGGGCTGATTCACTTTGCCAGCCGCAAAGCGATGGATATTGTCGGCTTGGGCGACAAACAGATTGAAGCCTTGGTGGCGCAAGATGTGTTGCACAGTTTTGCCGATATTTATCAATTGGATATAGCCAAACTGCAAACCATCAAAGACAGCAAATCAGGCGCAAACAAGTGGGCGCACAATATCTTGGACGCGGTTGCCACCAGCCGCCGGCCGCCGCTTGCCCGTTTTTTGTTCGCGCTCGGCATTCGGCACGTGGGCGAAAGCACCGCCAAGCAACTCGCTGCCGCGTTTGGCAACTTGGACACCGTGCGCCACGCTCCTGAACCTGTGCTGGCTTGTTTGCCTGACATCGGCAGCGTGGTGGCGCATTCCATCGCGCACTTTTTCAGGCTGCCTGAACAGCAAAAATTGCTGGATGATTTGTTGCGCTTCGTGTCGCCGCAAGCGGCAGCGATTACTACGCCTGTGCTCGAATACGCCACGCCCGCGCGTTGGCTAGCACGTTTGCCCGATTACAAAATCAGCGAAAAACGCGCCCAAGAATTGTGGGACTTGGCAGGCGGCAACATCACGCAACTGCTCGCCGACAACGCCCTGCCGCAAGACTGGCAAACATGGCGTAGGCAGCCTGAAAACGCCCAACTGTTGCACGAAATAGATGCCTTTCTCGCCCAACTGCTCGCGCCATCAATGCAGCCTGAAAACGCCCTTTCAGGCAGTCTGAAAAACGAAATCGCAGGCAAAACCTTCGTGCTAACAGGCACGCTGCCCACGCTCAAACGCGACCAAGCCAGCGCGATGATTGAAGCGGCGGGCGGCAAAGTGTCAGGCAGCGTATCCAAGAAAACTAATTTTGTGGTGGCAGGCGCGGAAGCGGGGTCTAAATTGGAGAAAGCGCAGAGCTTGGGGATAACGGTGTTGAGCGAAGAAGAGCTGTTGGGGATGCTGGGGTAGCAAGGGGATTGCATGGAACGAATCGTAGCCATCCGAAAAAACGGCGTTGAATTGCCAGGCGTTTTGAACGATATAACCACCGCCGACCATCGCGCCCAAATCACTTTGAATTACAACCAGACGAGCCTCACCAAAACGGCAGACGATTTCTTTGACGCGCTGCGCCAAATCCGATTGGAACTGGAAACGCAAAACGCGATGATTTTATGCAACGGCGCAAGAATAGATGCTTATCCGTCTGGCATGAGCCGCCAAATGAGCCTTGGGCGTATTGTGTATTTGAACCAAACGGGGCAGCCCGCCAAGCAGAAAGCCGCGATTTTTGATAAAGCCGATGCGGATTGGGTTGCATCGGTTGCCGAGCAAGATAAATATCATCGCGATTGGCTGGCGAGTTTGTTGCAATAGGCTGTGCAGCAATCCAAGTTTGCAGATTGGTATCACTGTTGCACTCACCTAAAACCCGTTTCAGGCTGCCCATCCCCCCGATAGGCAGCCTGAAAACCATATCCCCCTTTACAAAACTCTAACAAACGATTAAAACCCCACCTTTTCCATCCACACCATATATCAGGAGACACACATGAAAGTAGGATTTATCGGCTGGCGCGGCATGGTCGGCTCCGTACTCATGCAACGCATGCGCGAAGAAAACGACTTCGCCCACATCCCCGAAGCCCATTTTTTCACCACATCCAATGTAGGCGGCGCAGCCCCCGATTTCGGGCAGGCCGACAAAACCTTGCTGGATGCCAACAACATCGCCGAACTCGCCAAAATGGATATTATCGTAACCTGCCAAGGCGGCGATTACACCAAAGCCGTGCACGAACCCCTGCGCGCCGGCGGCTGGAGCGGCTACTGGATTGACGCGGCTTCTGCGCTGCGCATGAAAGACAATGCCATCATCGTGCTAGACCCCGTAAACCGCAATGTAATTGACGCAGGTTTGAAAAACGGCATCAAAGACTACATCGGCGGCAACTGCACCGTATCGCTGATGCTGATGGCACTCGGCGGCTTGTTCCAAAGCGGCTTAGTAGAATGGGCAACCAGCATGACTTACCAAGCCGCATCGGGCGCGGGTGCAAAAAATATGCGCGAGTTGATTAGTGGCATGGGCGCGGTGCACAGCCAAGTCGCCACCGAGCTTACCGACCCCGCCAGCGCGATTTTGGCGATTGACCGCAAAGTATCCGACTTTTTGCGCTCCGAAGACTATCCCAAAGCCAACTTTGGCGTGCCCTTGGCAGGTAGCCTGATTCCGTGGATTGATGCCGATTTGGGCAACGGGCAATCCAAAGAAGAATGGAAAGGTGGCGTGGAAACCAACAAAATTCTGGGCGCCAACCGCCTCGTAATTGTGGACGGCTTGTGCGTCCGCATCGGCGCAATGCGCTGCCACAGCCAAGCGATTACTCTGAAACTGAAAAAAGATTTGCCGCTGGCAGAAATTGAGCAAACCATCGCTGGCGCAAACCAGTGGACAAAAGTCGTGCCCAACACCAAAGAAGCCACCATTCACGAGCTCACGCCCGCAGCAGTAACCGGCACGCTGGCAACCCCGGTTGGGCGCATTCGCAAGCTGGAAATGGGCGGTGAGTACATCAGCGCGTTTACCGTGGGCGACCAACTGCTGTGGGGCGCGGCAGAGCCGATTCGCCGCATGCTGAACATCGTGTTAGGGAAACTGTAACCAGAATTGGCGTGCGCGCACGCTTTAAGGCAGCCTGAAACCCGTTTTCAGGCTGCCTTTGCTGAGCTTTTTAATTTTTTTTGATATTTATTAATTTGAATTAGGTGTAGAGACCGTACCGAATCTCTGCAAAAGCGCAGAGGCAGTTTAAGAGCGAGCAAAGCGGGTTTCTGTAACAGGTAAAACAAAATGCGTACATTGCAAATGCCAAAAGCAGCTTGAAAACCCCACACTCCCAATTTCATGCTGCCCATCCCGACCATTTTCA
>CAUQDE010000202.1:0-3957 GCA_963516425.1 uncultured Kingella sp. | reverse complement strand
TCGGGATACAGCTTGCGCGACAACTGCACGCTGCACAGCCCCGCCGTGGCAAAGGCAAACCCGTTGCGGCGGCATTCGTGGCGCAAAAAGGTGTAGTCAAAGCGACTGTTGTGCGCGATGAGCAAACTGCCGCGCAGCAGCGGCAACACCTGCGGCGCAAATTGGGCAAAGGTAGGCTGCCCCAGCAGCATTTCGTCCGAAATGCCGGTTAAATCGCGCACAAAACCGCTAATCGGCATATTGGGCTGAACCAACTGCTGCACCGCCGTGATTTTGCCCTGCCAAAAATGCAAAAACGCCAGCTCGGTGATGCGGTCGGCATAAAAATGCCCGCCCGTGGTTTCCAAATCCAGAATCACAACGGGAATGGGCAGCGTGCGGAAAAATTCCGCCAAAGGGGACAAAGCGGCGTAAGGCATGGGGGACTCATAATACAAAAGAGCCGCGATTATACGGTTTTTGCAAAAAAACGGGCGAAGCAGCTTGACGAAGCCGCCCGAACTGCCTACAATCCGCGTTTTTGCTGCACCCGTAGCTCAGTTGGATAGAGTATCTGGCTACGAACCAGAGGGTCGGGCGTTCGAATCGCTCCGGGTGCGCCACAAGATTTATCCGCGCCCATCGTCTAGCGGTTAGGACATCGCCCTTTCACGGCGGTAACGGGGGTTCGATTCCCCCTGGGCGTGCTAAGGTTTAACCCCTTGCTTGTAATGAGCAAGGGGTTAAGTGTTTTCAGGCTGCCGTATTTGTATTTTGTTTGCGCGACGGTTCGCCGCGGCAAGCCAGCCATTGCAATGTGGCGGCAAGCGCCTCGGGCTGCGGGCAATCAACCGGTTTGGCGCGGGCGGTGCGGGCAAACAAATCGGCAAGCTGCGCGGGCAGGCGGCGGGTTTTGCCCAGCCGCAGCAGGCAGCAGATGGCCAATTGCTGCCGCTCCAAATCGCGCCAGCGTTGGAGGCGTTTGGCGAAATAGTTTTTGGAGATGCGGCGCAGCGCTTTCAGGCTGCCTTTGAATTTGCCCAAGTCATACAGCGTGTAGGCAAGATAAATCTGCGCGAAGCCGTTTTCAGGCTGCCTATGCGCCATGCGGGCAAAGCAGCGCAACGCGATTTTGAGCCGTTTGCGCCGCTTGTTGCCCGACAGCGCGGCGAGCGCATAGGCGGTGTGCCCAAGCAGCTCGTCGTCGCGTTGCGGCTGCTGGTTTAGGCGGCGCAGCAGCGTTTTGAGCAGCCGTTTGCGCATGGGCGGCGCGGATAATTCCGCCACATCAAAAATAAGCATTAAATCGGATTGGTTGAGCGCATCCAGCGGGCGGTCAATAAAATCAAACGGGGTCATGTTTTTTCCTGATTGTTGGGGCAGCCTGAAAACGCATTTTACCGTTTCAGGCTGCCCTTGTTGGGATAGGCGATATGGGCGGATAATCGTTGCGTTAAGTATTAATATGAGGCAGCCTGAAAAGCCAAAACGCCTCATCCATCCAAGCAAAGGAGCGCAAAATGAAACCCACCATCGCCATCCTGACCGGCGCGGGCATCAGCGCGGAAAGCGGGCTGGCCACCTTCCGCGACGGCAACGGCTTATGGGCGAACCACCGCATCGAAGACGTGTGCACGCCCGAAGCATGGGAACGCAACCCGCAGCGGGTGCTGGATTTTTACAACCAGCGCCGCGCCCAAGCCGCCGCCGCGCAGCCCAACGCCGCCCACATCGCCCTTGCCGAGCTGCAACGGCATTTTTCCGTTTACATCATCACGCAAAACGTGGACAACCTGCACGAACGCGCAGGCAGCCGCAACGTGCTGCATCTGCACGGGCAGCTCAACCAAGCCCGCAGCAGCGCCGACCCCGATTACATCATCCCCTGCACCCAAGACCAAACGCTGCAAGACAAAGACCCGCACGGCAACCCCATGCGCCCGCATATCGTGTGGTTCGGCGAAAGCGTGCCGCTGCTGGACGAAGCCGCCGCCATCGTGCGCCAAGCCGATGTGTTTCTGATAATCGGCACATCGCTGCAAGTCTATCCCGCCAACACCCTTACCTACTACGCTCGCCCCGATGCCCGCATCATCGTGCTAGACCCGCACCCGCAAAACACCCAATCGGCGCAAGTAGAAATCATCCGCCAAACCGCCGCCGCAGGCGTGCCCGCACTGTGCCGGCACTTGATTGAATGCTATCCGTTGTAATTAACCGTTTTCAGGCTGCCTTAGAACCTGTATTCACTCTTTGCATAGGCAGATTTGATGACATAAAAGCGCGGATACAAGGCAAAAAGCGCAGCAAGGTTGGACACCTTGCGAGCATTTTTAACGCAGTAGCCACGTTTTTAGGGCATTAAAAATGCCTATACAAAGAGTGAATACAGGTTCTTATTTCACAGGCAGCCTGAAAACCATTAAAATCCCCCCTCCCATCCACTCAACCACGAAAGCATCCCATGATTGCCAAACAACTTTTTGAAGAAGCTGCCAGCAAAATCAGCGAGACCCTTGCCAACAGCCCCGCCAAAGATTTTGAAAAAAACGCCAAAGCCATGCTCGGCAGCGCGTTCAACAAAATGGACCTGGTAACGCGCGAAGAGTACGACATCCAACAACAAATCCTCATCAAAACCCGCGTGAAGCTCACCGAGCTGGAAGCCCGTATCGCCCAACTGGAAGCGCAACTTGCGCCCCAAGTTAGCCCAGCTGAAACCAGCGAAGCCCAAGCTGCCGAACCCAATCCCGAAAAAACCACACCCAAACGCAAAACAAAATAACCACAATACACACATCAAGGCAGCCTGAAACCCGCTTTTCAGGCTGCCTCAATCTTTGCCCATCTGCCTATTGAGGCAGCCTGAAAACCCATCGCTTCACTTTACACAAACAACCCCACATTTTCCCTTGCCCCCCGCGCCCCACTCCACTACAATCGCGCGTTTTTTCAAAAAATTACCCCTTCATTTCCCAAAATTTTCTGCTGCCCGAACGCCGCTAAACAGCCCCAAAGCCTGTCCAAAGCAATCAAACAGCCTGTTTCTCTTATCAAACGGAGTATTGCTCATGACCAGCACCCAACCCTATCTACAAATCAAAGGCTTGGTAAAAAAATTTGGCGACAACATCGCTGTAAATTATCTGAATCTTGACATCAACAAACACGAAATTTTCGCTTTGCTTGGCAGCTCAGGCAGCGGCAAATCCACCCTGTTGCGCATGCTCGCCGGCATGGAAACCCCGTCCGAAGGGCAAATTATTCTAGACGGGCAAGACATCACCAAACTCGCCCCCTACGACCGCCCCATCAACATGATGTTCCAAAGCTACGCCCTGTTCCCCCACATGACCGTAGAGCAAAACATCGCCTTCGGCTTAAAACAAGACAAACTGCCCAAAGAAGAAGTGCAGGCGCGCGTGAACGAAATGCTGCGCCTGGTGCAAATGCCGCAATACGCCAAGCGCAAGCCGCATCAACTGTCAGGCGGGCAGCAGCAGCGCGTTGCCCTTGCCCGCAGCCTCGCCAAACGCCCCAAACTGTTGCTGTTGGATGAACCTTTGGGCGCGTTGGACAAAAAACTGCGCCAGCAAACGCAGTTTGAGCTGGTGAACACGCTGGAAAAAGTGGGCGTAACCTGCATTATGGTAACGCACGACCAAGAAGAAGCCATGACCATGGCAAGCCGCGTTGCCATTATGTCGCACGGCGAATTGCAACAAGTGGGCACGCCAGCCGATGTGTATGACTACCCCAACAGCCGTTTCACCGCCGAATTCATCGGCGAAACCAACATTTTTGAAGGCAAGCTGGTACACAAAGACGAAGCCCACGCGTTGATAGACTGCCCCGAATTGCCCGCCAAAGTTTATACCGACCAAAAATTTGAAGCTGAAAACGGGCAAACCATTTGGATTTCCATCCGCCCCGAAGACATTGACCTGCACAAAGAAAAACCCGCCCACCGCGACACGC
>CAUQDE010000201.1:0-3962 GCA_963516425.1 uncultured Kingella sp. | reverse complement strand
GAACCGCGCTCCAACACCATGAAACTCGGCACCATGTCCGCCGCCCTTGCAGGCAGCCTGAAAGATGCCGACCAAGTGTTTTGCTACGCAGGCGGCGTGGATTGGGACGTTGCCGCCGCGCTCGCCCCCTTGGGCAGCAAGGCACACATCGGCAAGCAGTTTGATGATTTTGTGAACCGCATCGCCGCTGCCACCCAAGCAGGCGACCACATTCTGATTATGAGCAACGGCGGCTTCGGCGGCATCCACGAGAAACTGCTGGCGCAGTTGGCAGCCTGAAAGCAATTTCAAGAAGCTATCTGTTGCTTCATCGCCCCACATCGTTTTCAGGCTGCCTTATCCATCTGAAGCAGCCTTGCTCTTTTGTCCAAATCTTTGATTTGGGTATAAGTGAGCATCTAAATCTTTGATTTAGCCATGCAAACTTATGCAAAGCCAAAAGGGTATGCCGCAGCGTAGCGGAGGTTGAAAATCTATTGCGTCGTGCATTTGCCATTTCACGCGTTGCGCCGCGTACCACGCCGTGTAGCCCAACCCTGCCGGCAAGCCCCAAAGGCAGCCTGAAACCCCGTTTTGGTTTAAAATATCCCTTTTCACAAATTAACAAAACAAGGAAAAAGCATCATGTTAGACATCCAACTACTGCGCAACGATTTGGCAGGCGTGGCGGCGCGATTGGCCGCGCGCGGCTTTGAATTGGACACCGCCGCGTTTGAACAGCTGGAACACCGGCGCAAAACCCTGCAAGTGCAAAGCGAGGAAGCGCAGGCAAAAGTGAACATGCTGTCCAAGCAAATCGGCGAGCTGATGAAGCAGGGCAAGCGCGATGAAGCCGAGGCGGTGAAAGTCGAAGTGGCGCAGGTGAAAGCCCTGCAAGAGCAGCTCAATCAGGATTTGCCGCAAATTCAGGCTGCCTTGGACGATTTGCTGCTGCGCATCCCCAATCTGCCGCACACGAGCGTGCCCGTGGGCAAGGATGAAACCGAAAACGTGGAAGTGCGCAAAGTCGGCACGCCCAAAACCTTTGATTTTGAAGTGAAAGACCATGTGGATTTGGGCGCGGCGCTGGGCTTGGATTTTGAAAAAGCGGCGGAATTATCGGGCGCACGGTTTAGCCTGATGAAGGGCAAAGTGGCGCGGCTGCATCGTGCGTTGGCACAGTTTATGCTGGATACGCACACGCAGCAGCACGGCTACACCGAATGCTACACGCCTTATATCGTGAGCGATACCGCATTGCTGGGCACGGGGCAGCTGCCCAAGTTTGCTGAGGATTTATTCCACGTTACGCGCGGCGGCGATGAGAGCAAGCTGTCGCAATACCTGATTCCCACGGCGGAGGTTACGCTCACCAATATCGTGCGCGACACGATTGTGCCCGAGAAAGATCTGCCGCTGAAATTCACCGCGCATTCGCCTTGTTTTCGCAGCGAAGCAGGTTCGCATGGCAAGGATACGCGCGGCTTAATCCGCCAGCATCAGTTTGACAAGGTGGAGATGGTGCAAGTGGTGCAGCCTGAAAATTCGTATGCCGCGCTGGAAGAGATGGTGTCGCACGCGGAAAACATCTTGAAGCTGCTGGAATTGCCGTATCGCGTGATTACGCTGTGCACAGGCGACATGGGCTTTGGCGCGGCGAAAACTTATGATTTGGAAGTGTGGGTGCCCGCGCAAAATACGTACCGCGAAATTTCCAGCTGCTCCAACTGCGAAGACTTCCAAGCGCGGCGCATGAAAGCGCGTTTCAAAGGCGAGGACGGCAAAAACCGCCTGTTGCACACGCTCAACGGCTCAGGCTTGGCGGTAGGGCGCACTTTGGTGGCGGTGCTGGAAAACCATCAAAACGCCGATGGCAGCATCAACATTCCGCAGGCGCTGCGCCCCTATCTGGGCGGTTTGGAAAAACTGGAACCCTAAAATCCGCATATCAAAACCCCAAAGGCAGCCTGAAAACGTTTCGCAGAAACTCGCTGCATCCGTTTTCAGGCTGCCTTATACACACATTAAACATTATGAAAAACATTACCTTACTCTATTTCGCCGCCCTGCGTGAAGCCACAGGCAAAGACCAAGAAACCTACGCCACCGCCGCTAACACCGTTGCCGAACTCTATGCCGAATTGCAACGGCGTTACGCGTTTCCAGCCGTGCCGCTGCGCGCCGCCCAAAACCACGTTTTCTGCGATTGGCACGCAGCCCTTGCCGACCAAGACACCATCGCATTCATCCCCCCCGTGGCAGGAGGCTAACCATGTTTGCGCTAACCGACCAACCCATTAACGTCCACGCCCTGCGCGAGCAACTCACGCAAAACGAACGCTGCGGCGCGTTCAACAGCTTTGAAGGCTGGGTGCGCCGCCACAACGACGGCAAAACCGTGGACTACCTTGTTTACAGCGCCTACGCCCAACTCGCGCAAAGCCAAGGCGAAGCCATCATCGCCCAAGCCAAGCAACGCTTTGCCATTGAAGATGCTGTGTGCGTGCATCGCGTGGGCAAGCTCGCCATCGGCGAAATCGCCGTGTTCGTGGGCGTGAGCGCAGGGCATCGCGACGCCGCCTTTGCCGCCTGCCGCTTCATCATTGATACCGTGAAAGCCGAAGTGCCCATCTGGAAGCAAGAGTTCTACACCGATGGCAGCGCAGAGCAATCGCCCGCATGGTTAGCCAACGCCGAAGCATTGCCCAAATGATTTTCAGGCTGCCTGATACGAGAAAGATACTGTATTCCGTGTCAATTATGAAAAACAAAAATAATTGATTTAAATCAACATTTCAATCAATCAACTTTAATCACCTTTTGGTGCATGGTTGCATCAAAGGGCGCGTTTGTTTTCAGACAGGTATAGGCATAGCGCAGGATTTTACACATCATCATCACATAAACTTGCTTCGGATGCTTTCCCCTTGCTACTTGTGCCTCAAACCAGCTACGCCATAGCTTGCTACGAGTACAGGCGGCTCTTGCTGGCATGTACAACGATTTTCTTAACGTTTTATCGCCCATCTTTGATACTTTTTGCGCGCCTTTGTATTTGCCGCTATCTCTGATAATCGGCGATAAGCCCAAGTAGCTAATTAAATGTTTCGCCGTTTGAAATTTGTCCAAATCAACGAGGACGGATAGCAGGATTTGGGCAGTGTTTTTGCCTACTCCTGGAATGGTTGAAAGGATTTTTTGCTTTGCCTTTAACTGCTCGTCGCTTTCAATAATTGCTTGGATTTGCTCTCTGATGTTTTCCAGCTCTTCTTCCAAAGCTGCAATCATTTTTTCAACAGATGCGTTGGTGTACTCATCGGCTGTTTCTTGACGATTTTTCTCTGCGACAAGTAGGCTATTTAGCTGCTCTGTTCGACGATGTAGTGATTGTATGGCTTTGCCGGTTTGGTTATTTGGTTGCCAGCATTGCGGTTCTTCTTTCTTTGCAAACTCTGCAATCAGCTTGGCATCTTGCTTATCTGTTTTGATGCGTTTTAGCTGCATTTTGGCGTAGCCTTTGATTGCGAGCGGATTAACCACTGATACAGCATAGCCATTCTGATGTAGCGTTGTCGCTACAAGCAGGTAGTACACGTTTGTTGCTTCGCAGCAGATATGCGTGTTTTCTTTGCCTAACCCATTTGCTTGCAAATGCCCCAATAAACCTTGAATACCTTGAATAGTGTTATCAATTTTGCAATGCCCGCAGATGTCTGAATAAGTGTCTATCGTATGCTTTGAAATGTCCAATCCTAGATAGTGCATGTGTTGCAATCCTTGCAATAATGGCTTTTGCCAATGATACTGTTATGTTTTGTGTCAAAAGAAAAACTGCACGCACCAATCTTTCTCAATGGTTTAACCAAGGCAGTCTTGCGGGTGTCGTGCAGTTTTGAATTTTACCGTAGAGCAACTACTGCCGCCCTTCGGTTGGCGGGTACGATTTAGCCATCATTACTACGTAATGATAACTAAATCGCACC
>CAUQDE010000200.1:0-3981 GCA_963516425.1 uncultured Kingella sp. | reverse complement strand
CGTCATCGGAAAGTTGAACAGCTCGTTCAAGCCTGTGTGGTGCTCGGCTTGTTCCAATTTTTGCAGATAGGCGACTTCGGCAACGCCCAGCACTTGCACTTGGTTGTGGTGGATAAAATTCAGATGCCCCACCAGCGCCAGCACGGGGCGGTCGGCTTCCACGGCGATGCGGTTGTCGCCGCCTGCCGCGCCTGCAGCCCATGCGAGTTGGAGTTTGTGTTGGTTGTCTTGATAGAGCTTGCGCACGGAAATGCTGGGCATGGGGGTTCCTTTTTGGGTTTTCAGGCTGCCTTTGGGGGCGGGGCATAAGGCAGCCTGAAAAGCGTTGGAGTGGTTTAATCGGATATGAGCCAATCGCCTTTTCAGGCTGCCTCAAATACAAATACAAAAGGGCGTATTGCGCATACACCCTGTTTACACGTTTACGCCATAAGGCAGCCTGAAACGAAGTTCAGCGTAGCTAAAACCACCTTTATGCCAACAACAACGCCCGCGCTTCCTCGGGCGTTTGGCAGGAGCGCAAGGCTTCGCGCACACTTTTTTCGTTGAACAGCCCCGCTAAATGCGACAGCAATGCCAAATGCTCGCCGGTTGCCGCTTCGGGCACCAGTAGCACAAACACCAGCGACACGGGCTTGTTATCGGGTGCGTCAAATTCAATCGGCTCTTTCAGCCGCACAAACGCCCCTGTGGCGGCGGGCACACCGGCGTGCCGTCCGTGCGGCATGGCAACACCCTGCCCCAGCGCAGTTGAGCCTAAGCGTTCGCGCGCAATCAGGCAGTCAAACACTTCGGTTTGCGACAAGCCGCTTTGCTCGGCAAAAAGCTGCGCCACGCATTCAAACAGGCGTTTTTTGCTGCTGATTTCAGCGTCTAAAATAATATGGGAACCGGGAAGAATATCGTCAAGAGAAGTCATGAGGCGTATGCCTTTGAGTGATTGGGCGCGAATTTTAACGCTTGCTTACATTGGCTTCAATGGTTTTTACAGTTGGCGGTTTCAGGCTGCCTCTGCCGTTTGCAAAACCGACAACCGATGGAGCGTCGGCGGCTCGCCGACATCTTGGAAACCAGTCATACTCTGTTTAATCAGCCATTTGGCGGCGAGCCGCCGCTCCATTTTTAGTTTTCAGGCTGCCTGATTGCCTAAGCCCAAAGGCAGCCTGAAAACTACTCTTCATCACTCTCTTGCCATGCTTGGCGCAGGATATGCGCTTCCCGCTTGCGTTGCTGTTTGCCGGTAAGGCGGTTTTCAGGCTGCCTCAGTTTAAGCGGGCGGTTCATGTGCCGCTCAATGCGATAGCCCGTGGCTTCGTTGGCATCGGCAAAATAATATTGCGAGGTGGTGCCGATGCGTTGCAGGCGTATGTCTTTTTCGGCGCACCATTTTTTACGCCTGTCCCAAGTGTCGCGCAAATGTTGCCTTAACGCTGTTTCGCTTAATCCCTGCCCCAGCGTGGCGAGCCTGCTGTATGTGAATAGGTCTTTGGCGAACAGAAAATCGTAAAAGCGTTGGAAATGCCGGTTGGCGAGTGCCAACACTTCCAGTTGCGCGGCTTCGTTCAGCTTGGGGTTTTCCAAAATGGAGCGGTATAGCCCGAGCGGGTTGAAATCGGCGTATTTTTGATGATGGGCGATGTAATGGTGGTATTCCGCTATACTCATTTGGTTGAATTTTTTGTTGATTTTCATGTTGTTGTGTTTTCAGGCTGCCTTAATGGATGGCGGGCGGCTTGGGCTATTTGATGGTTGGATGGTGTAAGCAACGGATGATTCTACGGTGGTTGCGATTGAGCGTTTTCAGGCTGAAACCTTTGCAAAACCGACAACCGATGGAGCGTTGGCGGCTCGCCGACATCTTGGTAAACCAGTCATACTCTATTTAATCAGCCATTTGGCGGCGAGCCGCCGCCGCTCCATTTTGGGTTTCAGGTTGCCTTATGATTGGTTTGCAAACAACGAATTATCCGCCCATACGCAGGCGCAGCCTGAAACGTAGTTCAGCGTAGCCAAAACCCGCAAACCGCCTTCACAACCCCTTCTCCACCTCCGCCCAAGCCTCCAAAATCAACTCCGCGCGATTGGCTTTCAACAATTCGGCATCGGACAACATCTGCCGCCATGCGCGCGCGCCGTGTAGACCGTGCATCAAGCCGAGATAGTGGCGCGCCATGTGGCGCAGGATAGTGCCACGCCCCGCCGCCAGTTGCGCTTGCGCGTAGACATAGAGCCGTTGTATCAGCTCGGGGTAGCTGATTTCAGGCTGTCTGCTGTCGTAAAACAGCCTATCCCAATCGCGCATAATCATGGTGTTGTGGTACGCCTCGCGCCCAATCATCACACCGTCCACATGGCGCAGGTGTTCGGCGATTTCGGCGTGGGTTTTGATGCCGCCGTTGATGATGATTTCCAAATCGGGAAAGTCTTGTTTTAATTGGTAAACATACTCGTATTTCAGCGGCGGAATATCGCGGTTTTCCTTGGGCGACAAGCCATCCAGCCATGCGTTGCGCGCGTGGACGATGTAAGTGCGCACGGGCGTTTTCTCGCGCAGCGTGCCCACAAAATCGCGCACGCTGCTGTATTCGGTTTGCTTGTCCACGCCAATGCGATGTTTCACCGTGATGTCGCAATCGGGCGCGGCTTGCTGCATGGCGTTTAGGCAATCGGCAACTAAGTTCACTTCGTTCATCAAACACGCGCCAAACGCGCCTTTTTGCACGCGCGGGCTGGGGCAGCCGCAGTTGAGATTGATTTCATCATATTGATATTGCACCACTTTTTTCGCCGCCTGCGCCAGTTGCGCGGGGTCGCTGCCGCCCAGTTGTAAGGCGATGGGGTGTTCGCTCTCGTTGTACGCTAAAAAACGCGCAGGGTCGCCGTGGATAATCGCGCCTGCGTTAATCATTTCGGTGTAAAGCCATGTGTGGCGGCTGATTTGGCGCGCGAGATAGCGGAAATGGCGGTCAGTCCAGTCTAGCATCGGCGCAACGGATAGCGTGCGTTTGGGGCGGGGGTTTTGCATTTTCAGGCTGCCTATAATCATAAAAATAAAATAATCATAAAAATAAAAGAGTAAAAGAGGGTGGATTTTAGCATTTTCGGCGCGGTGGCTTGCGGGCAGGGCGCAAATCTTTTTTGTTAAAGGCAGCCTGAAAATTGCCTGCAAACCTTTCAGACTGCCTAATCTGTTGTAACCGTATCATAAAAATTATCCTATCTCCTATCTGTTCTTGACACTTCTTCAATCATTTTGTTAAAAACTAGCCCGTATTATTTTGGTGCTTTGTTTAACATTTATTTTATTTATAGGAGTTTTAATATGAAGTGGTATTTTGCTGTATTAAAAAATTATGTAGGTTTTAGCGGACGTGCATCACGTCGAGAATTTTGGATGTTTATATTGTTTCATTTTATTGTAGCTTTTGTGCTGGGCTTTATTTCTGGCTTCTTTAATGCTGCATCAGGTGCAGCTAATCCCAGTGACTCTGCAAAAAGTTTCGGTATAGCTGATTTGTATCTGTTGGCAACATTTTTACCTAGCTTGGCAGTGCAAATCCGTCGTTTACACGATACTAATCGCACAGGATGGTATAGTTTGATTGGTATCATTCCCGTTATTGGCTTTATTATTATTCTTATTTTGTGCGCACAGGAAGGCACCCAAGGCGATAATAAGTATGGTGAAGAACCAAACAGCGAGATTTAACTGTTTTTTTACTATATTAAATCATATACAATAATTTTTACACAGCAGCTTGAAACAACGCTTTCAGGCTGCTTTTTTTGGCAAACCTTTCAGGCTGCCTAATCATTTTCTGTTAAAATGCCGCGCTTTGTTTACCCCCTTTCAGGCAGCCTGAAAGCCACTTGCCGCCATTCAAGCCGCCGCAAACCATTCTTTATATTTCCCACCCAAAATGAACATGAAAAACATCCGCAATTTCTCCATCATCGCCCACATCGACCACGGCAAATCCA
>CAUQDE010000199.1:0-3981 GCA_963516425.1 uncultured Kingella sp. | reverse complement strand
AGGCAGCCTGAAAACAGGATTAAGGCCGTTTTCCCATTTTTGATTCTCCATTTCCGCTTATGCTGCTCCGCCGTCTTTACACCCTCTTTACCGCCCTGCTCTGCCTGTTTCTCATCCATACCGTTACCGCCAAACCCTGGCTACAAACCGACCTCACCGCGCTGCTACCCGCCGAGCAGCAGCCCGACGCGCTGCTGGTTGCCGCCGACAAAGCGGGCGAGGCGCAGCTGGACGGGCAAATCGTCATGCTCACAGGCAGCGCAAATGCGGAAACGGCTTTTCAGGCTGCCGCCGAAATCGCCGGCAAATGGCGGGAAAGCGGCGTGTTTGCCGAGGTGGACAGCAGCATCACGCCCGATTTGGACAGCGTGCGCGCCGATATGCAGCGTTTGGCGCAGGCAACGCTGCCGCAGGAGCAGGCGCGGCTGCTTGTGGACAATCCCAAGCAGTATTTCCAAGCCCGCGCCGAAGATGCGGCGAACCCGTTTGCCGCCATGTCGCCCCTGTCGCTAGAACAGGACTGGCTGGGCTTCGGGCGGTTTGTGGCGGCAAAAGCCAATCCGCAGAGCCGTTTGCAGTGGAATATGGACAACGGCATGTTGTTTACGGAGGCGGACGGCAAAACGTGGGTGTGGCTCAGAGGCCGTCTGAAAACGGGCGATCATTTTTCGGGCAACGACAAGCTGCTGCCGCTAATCAACGACAGCCGCGCCATCGCGCAAAAACACGGCGCAGAAACGCTGGCGGCAGGCGGTGCGCTGTTTGCCGCCGCGTCCAAAACCGCCGCCGAGGCGGAAAGCCGAACCATGAGCATGGTCGGCACGCTGGCGACGTTTGCGCTGCTGCTGTGGGTGTTCCGCAGTGCGCGCGTGTTTTGGCTGGCGTTGCCGCTGGCGGCGGGCATGCTCACGGGGCTGGCGGCGGCGTTGGCGGTGTTCGGCGAAGTGCATATTTTGACGATTGTGATCGGCACGAGTTTGGTCGGCATGCTGGTGGATTTTCCGCTGCACTGGCTTGCGCCGTCGGTGTTTGGCGCAGGCAGGCTTTCAGACGACCTTTCGGCAAAATGGTCGTCTGAAAGCGCGATGAAACACGTTCTGCCCAGCTTTGCCGTGAGTCTCTTGATTACCGTGTTGGGCTACGCGCTGCTGTGGTTCACGCCGCTGACGGTGTTGCGCCAAACTGCCGTGTTCTCGGGCTTCGCGCTATTGGGCGCGTTCGGCGCAACCGTGTTGTGGTTGCCGCCGCTGTTTTGCCGTTATCAGGCAAAAACCGTGCCGTTTGCGGGCTTAACCGAGCGTTTGTTAAACCTGCAAGGTCGTCTGAACAAGCGTCTGCACAAACGCAGCTGGCTTGCGCTCGGCGGCATTTTCTTGGCGGTAGGGCTGTGGCGCAGCGACTGGCGCGACGACATCCGCCAATGGGTCAATATGCCGTCTGAAATGCTGGCGCAAGTGCAACGCATCGGCGAATTGAGCGGCACCGATTTCGGCGGCCGCTACATCGTTACCGAAGCGGCAAGCGAAGACGCGCTGCTCGCCAAAAACGCCGAACTCGCCCAAGCCCTGCAACCGCTGGTGGCACAAGGCAAGCTCGGCGGCTTCCAATCGTTAGACCAATTTGTCGCGCCCGTTGCACAGCAGCAGCAACTCAAAAACCGCCTGCGCGAACTGGCAGGGCAGCCTGAAAACTGGCAGCCGCTCGCCGACATCGGCATTCCGCGCCAAACCATACACGATGCCCTGATTCAGGCAGCCGACACGCCGCCGCTCACGCTTTCAGGCAGCCTGAAAACCCAACTCGCCCAAGCATGGCAGCCGCTGTATCTTGGCGAAGTAGAACGCGGTCGCTACGCCGCCGTCGTGCGCTTGAACGGCGTAACAGACGAAGCCGCCGTCCGCACCGCCGCACTGGGCATTGCAGGCACACACTGGGCAGACAAACGCGCCCACCTCAACGCCCTCTTCCACCACACGCGCAACCAAGCCGCATGGCTGAAACTCGCCTCCTACGCGCTGGCGTGGCTGCTGCTGTGGCGGATGTTCGGCGCAAAACGCGGCAGCAAAATCCTTGCCGTGCCGCTTGCCGCCGCCGTCTGCACCGTTGCCGCGCTCGGCTGGCTGGGCATCCCCGTGAGCCTGTTTGCCATGTTCGGGCTGCTGCTCGTTTCCGCCATCGGCGTGGATTACGCCGTTTATGCCGTAACCGCCAAACACACCGCCGCCGCACGCTTGGGCGGCATGCTGCTCGCCGCCGCCACCACCGCAGCCTCTTTCGCCCTGCTCGCATTCAGCAGCACGCCCGCCGTTGCCGCATTCGGGCTGACGGTAACGATAGGCGTGGGGTTTAATCTCTGGCTGGCGGGGGCGTTGTTGGGGGATTGAAACGAAAGGTCGTCTGAAAGAGGCGTTTACCGCTTTCAGGCTGCCTTTATGCTTACTTTGTCAAACAATTGAAATAAGGATTGCGATGGAAAACACACAAATTTATGAAAGCCTGAAACAGCTCAATCGGCAAATTGAAGCCATGCGCTTGGAGAAAGCCAAAAACGAGCTTTACGATGCCAACCGCTTTAACCCTTTCCGCTTTATGCATACCGATGAGAACGGTCTGTCAAATATTTTGGCGTTTTTGCTAGACAGCAACGAAGCGCACGGGCAACGGGATTTGTTTGTCCGTTCATTTCTGCAATACCTGCAACTACCCAAATTTCTCGCCTACGACAGAATTACGGTTAACACTGAAAAATCCACCCAAAGCAGCCAGCGACGGCACGATATTTTTTTAGAAGCCTATATCGGCAATAAATTGGTTTGGGTGATGTCTGTTGAAAACAAACTGCGCGGTGCGCACGACCAGTTGCGGCAAATGAAAGACTATTGGGCAGATTTGGCAAACTATAAAACGGACAACCGCTATATGATTTACCTACCTGCACAAGATGCTATGCCTAGCCACGAATCTATAGAAAAAGACGATTGGCAAGCTTTACAGGCAAAGGACTACGCCAAAATCCTCTCCGCCCGCGATTTGGTCAAATGGCTGGATCAAACGCCGATAGTCGCGCCTACCATGCAAAATTTTATCCAACAATTCAAACGGTTTTTAAACGAGGAAATTATGAACTTATCAGGCGAATCAAACGAGTTGATTGCAGAAATCATCAATAATCAGGATATGCTGACAGCGGCAATGACCGTGATTGACAACTCATGGGAAATTTATGAGCAATTGCTACAAATTTTGGATAAACAACTGCAAGACAAACTCAATAGTGAGTTTTCCGATTTGCTCGCCAAAGGTTGGCAATACGAACGGTTAGACAACTTTGGCAACCGTTATTTTCATATCTTTATTGACCCACCAAAAGGCAGGCATTGGGGCATGGGGTTTGAATTTTATAAATCGTGGTTTCAAGATGCTTATTATGGAGTTTGGGCGCACAAAAAAGAACTTTCTGAAAAGAAATATCAATACTTGCAAGAGCAATTCTCTGAATTTGTCAGTCGAAACAAATCAAACAATTTTTGGCTGGGCTGGACTTGGGTAGAAGACAACCTGCGCAACTGGAATGCTGAAATCTGGGCGCAAATTCCCAATGGTCAACTTGCTGAAAGGCTTTTTGAAAAACTCCGCCCGCTGCTGAAAATCGCAAAAACCATAGCTATAGAATGATAGCGTTCAGTAAATAAAAGGCAGCCTGAAAACCACAATTCCGTTTTCAAGCTGCCTTAAACAATTCTATAATCACGCCTTTATGTCAAACCGTTACCCACGGCAAATCCACCCACGAAAGGAGTTTCATTATGTCCGCCCACAACCAATTTGACGTAGCCGTTATTGGCGCGGGGCCATCCGGCTCGGTTGCCTCCGCCCTGCTGCACAAACAGGGTTTCAAAGTATGCGTGCTGGAAAAACAGCATTTCCCGCGCTTTGTGATTGGCGAGAGCCTGCTGCCGCACTGCATGGAAATGCTGGAAG
>CAUQDE010000198.1:0-4010 GCA_963516425.1 uncultured Kingella sp. | reverse complement strand
TTTGGATTTCGTGTTGCTGCCATGCGGCTTCGGCGGCGGCATCGTAGGCGGGCAGCTCGGCGCGTGGGGCGATTTTCAGGCTGCCTGTGTGCGGCAGTTGGATTTCGCCTTGTGCGTTTACGGGGAACGAGAGTTGCGGTTCGCTGGGATGCTGGGGCGGTGTGTTGCTTTTCAGGCTGCCTGCCACGCCCCAATCGGGCAGGATTTCAAATTGCACTTTGGCGCGCAGCACATACATTTTTAGCCGTTTGACCACGGCTTCGGCTAAATCGGCGGCAAGGGCAAGCAGAATTTCGTTGCCTGTGTTTTGGGCGATAAGATTGGCGATGACGCGCCCTTTGGGGGTGTTGTAGGTGGCGTAGCAGGCTTGGTTGGCTTGCAGGTTTTTGATGTCGTTGGAAAATTGGTTGTGCAGAAAATCGGCGGCATCGCTGCCTGTGGCGCGGATAACGGCGAAAAAGGGGAGTTGGGTTGTTTGCATGATGGTTTCCTTTGTGTGCGGTTGGATATTGGGCTTGGCAGGGTTGTGTGAATAGGGTTTCAGGCTGCCTTGGGCGTTATGCGTGGCTGATTTGGCTGAATGTTAATTCGCCGTTTTCTAGGGCGCATTCGGCAAGCTGCTCGCCCCAGTTGGCGGCGGAAACGGCGAAGTCGCAGAAGCTGGCGTTGTCTTCCAGCCAAAAGGCGGCGTAGGCGATTTGCGGCTGGCTGGGCGGGGCTAGGCGGCTGCGGGCGGCGATAAGTTGCAGGATTTCGCTTTGGTGTTGGTCTAGCCATGCCAGTTGCGCGGAAACGGCTTGCAACGCGGCGATGCTGGGGGCGGTGTCGCTGTCAATCAGCAGCGTGCTGTTGTTTGCCCATAGGGTGCATTCGGCTTCTAGGGCTTCTGCGCTGTCGTCTGGCAGGTGGGTGATTTGGGGGATGTGTTGTTGGGCTAGGGTGCGGAGTATGGTCATGGTGATGTGGTCATTAGGATGGGGATTAAGGCAGCCTGAAAAGGGGGTTAATCGGCAAATGTTTGGGCTACACAGCGTGGGTATGGCGGCGCAACGCCATGAAACGGGTTATTGGTGTGGGGCGGTTTAAGGCAGCCTGAAAATTATTTCGCAGGGGCAAAAACTTCAATATCGCGCTCGGCTAGGTATTGCTGCCATAGCTGCTGTTGCGCCGCGTCCAGCGCGGGAAGCTGCACCACCAGCGCGTGATACCACGGATTGCTGTGTTGAGTGTCTAAATCAAACTGGATTTTCAGGCTGCCTAATTGGGTTTGCGCGAAATAGGCAAGCTCTTCGGCGGCTTGGTCTAAATCGGCATAGGCGCGGAGTAAATCGTTGATGGATAGGTGGTGGGTGGGCATAGCGGGGCTTTCAGGCTGCCTAGGGGCTGTTTGCAATGGGTTTGCGAAGCGAATTTTGCGTCAGAAAAAGGCAGATGCAAGGCGAAAATGCGAGCCTATGCCGTCCATAGGCGAGTATTTTCAACGCGGCAGATGCCGTTTTATGGCGCATAATCCGCCGCAACACCCATTGTAAACAGCCCCTAGCCAATCCAGTAAACAATATATTGCGCCAATATAATCAACACGATGCCCAACGCCGCGCCCACTTTGGCAACCGTGCCAACAATAAAGCCTGCCAACGCGCCGATGCCTACTTTGCCCGCCAGCCACAGGTTGCGTTTGTCGGCAAATTCGCCAATGGCTGCGCCCAGCAATGGCCCGAGAATCAACCCCGCTGGCACAAAAAACGCGCCCACAACGCCGCCGATAAACGCGCCCCACAGGGCTTCTTTGCTCGCGCCCGTGTATTTTGCGCCGAGCATCCCCGCCACAAAATCCATCGCCAAGCCGAGTATGGACAACACCAGCAGCACCAGCAAAGTCGTTGTGCCGACTATTTGATAATCCTGCGCGTAGCCCATCAGCCATGCGCCAGCAAACATCAGCGGCAGGCTGGGAATGGCGGGGTAAATCGTACCGATTGCGCCCAGCGCGAGCAAAATGATGGCAAGGGCGATAAGTAAAAGCGTCATGGTTTTCAATCTTGTGCGTTGCGCTGCGATAGGGTGAACAAGGCAGCCTTAAATCGCGGCGCGATCGGTTTCGCCCGTGCGAATGCGGATAACTTGTTCTACGGGGTAAACAAAAATTTTGCCATCGCCAATTTTGCCCGAGCGGGCGGTTTCAACGATGGTTTCTATCGCGCGTTCCACCATTTCTTCGGGCAATATCAGTTCCAGTTTCACTTTGGGCAGAAAATCAACGGCGTATTCCGCGCCGCGATAGATTTCGGTGTGCCCTTTTTGCCGCCCGAAGCCTTTAACTTCGGTTACGGTCATGCCTGTGATGCCGATTTCGGTGAGCGCTTCGCGCACGTCGTCTAGCTTAAAGGGTTTGATGATGGCTTCAATTTTTTTCATGGCGGTAATCCACAATGGGTTGGGAAGGCAAAACGGTTTTCAGGCTGCATCGGCGTGCGGCTGGCAGCCAAAGGCAGCCTGAAATTATTTATCGGGCAGGATGTCGGGCATCACAATGCTGCGCTCGCTGCCGTTTACGCGGCGCACGGTTTTGGGCGCTTTGGGCTGGCATTGCTGCCATATTTTGGCTTGCGCGGCGGGCGAGACTTTTTCAGGCTGCCCCCAGCGTTGCTCATTGTCTTTGTCCACCAGGGTTTTGGTTTTATGGTTATAAACAAGGGTGGCGTTTACAGGCTTGCGGTTCGCTTGTTCGTTGAGCGTGAGCAAGGCGCGGCGGCTGTTGCCGATATGAAAGCGATAAATGGGCTGGCTATCGTTTAGGCTGGTGCGGATGAAAACGTATTGCGCTTTGTCGGGGATGGTGATGTGCGCAAACATCCGCTCGTTATCCTGCGTTTGCGCGTAGTCCGCTTTTTTGGGGAAGGTGTTATCGCCATCGCTGAATGCGTAGTAGATTTGGCTGATGTCTAGGCTTCTATCCAGCTCGGGGGGCGAAAACAGCAGCGCGCGCTGCTTGCCGATTTCGGCTTCCCATGTTTCGTCGTTTGTTTTGAAATTAGCAACCAGCAGCAGCGGGGGCAAGTTCAGCCGCATTTCTTTGAGCTGGATGATGGTGGTATTGCCTTTTTTGTGCGCTTGCCATGTGCCGCCTGTGAGCAAATCCAAGCTGCCTGCTATCAGCGCGAAGCAATAGCGGTGCTTGCCCAGCAGCATGAGCTTGTAAACGGAATCCACGCTGCCGTCGCGATAGGTGCCGACAAAAGGTTCGGCGGCTTGGGCGGTGAGTCCGGCGCACAGGGCAAGGGCGAGCAATCCTTTTTTCATGGCAAAACTCCTGCATAAAACATGGCTTTTTAACTTGGCTCCATTCTTCGGTTTTCAGGCTGCCTTATGCAACCGAGGCAGCCTGAAAATAAGACCCTGTATTCACTATTTGCATAGGTAGATTTGATGGCATAAAAGCGTGGATACAAGGCAAAAAGCGCAGCAAGTGGACACCTTACGAGCATTTTTAACGCGGTAGCCGCGTTTTTAGGGCATTAAAGATGCCTATGCAAATAGTGAATATAGGTTCTAAGGATTACGCTTTTATCCAGCCTGCGCCGCTGTCTTTCACGATTTCGCTGAGCGCGTCCAACCATGCGGGGTTGTCGTTCAGGCAGGGGATGTATTGGAATTGCGTGCCGCCTGCGGCGTGGAATTGCTCGCGCCCGCGGATGGCTATTTCTTCCATCGTTTCCAAGCAATCGCTCACAAACCCCGGGCAAACCACGTCCAATTTGGTGATTTGCTGTTTGCGCGGCAGCTCTTTGAACAGAGTTTGGGTACTCGGTTCCAGCCATTTGCCGCCGCCGAAACGGCTTTGGAAGGAGACCACATAATCTTGCTCATGCAAACCGAGTTCCAGCGCAATCAGGCGGGCGGTTTCGCGGCATTCTTGCGGGTAGGGGTCGCCCAAATCGCTGTGTTTTTGCGGAATGCTGTGGAAGCTGAACATCAGCTTTTCGCCTGCGCCGTATTGTTTGCGGTAG
>CAUQDE010000197.1:0-4014 GCA_963516425.1 uncultured Kingella sp. | reverse complement strand
ATCGCCGCCATCCAGCTCACCAGCACGCCGCGCATCGCCGACAACATCGCCACCATGCAAAAACTCGTCGCCCAAGCCACCGCCGCAGGCGCAAACTGGGTGCTACTGCCCGAATACTGGGCGATTATGGGGCTGCGCGATGCCGACAAACTCGCCCACGCCGAACCTTACGGCGCAGGCATCTTGCAAACCGCGCTCGCCCAAGCCGCCCAGCAGCATCAAATCCACCTATTCGGCGGCACCATTCCGCTTGCCAGCAACACGCCGAGCAAAGTCCACAACAGCCTGCTGGTGTACAGCCCCAGCGGCGAATGCCTATCGCGCTACGACAAAATCCACCTGTTCAACTACCAAACTGCCAGCGAACGCTATTGCGAAAGCGACACCCTGCTGGCAGGCGAAACCATCCCCCAGCTAAAAATCAACGGCTGGCGCATCGCCCAAGGCATCTGCTACGACCTACGTTTTCCCGAGCTGTTTCGCGCCCAAGCCCCCACCGACATCATCATGCTGCCCGCTGCCTTCACCCACACCACCGGTCAAGCCCATTGGGAAATGCTGCTGCGCGCCCGCGCCGTGGAAAACCAATGCTACGTTGTCGCCGCCGCGCAAACAGGCACGCACGAAAACGGCCGCCGCACCTTTGGGCACAGCATGATTATTGACCCGTGGGGCGACATCATCGCCATGCAGCCTGAAAACGAAGGCATCGCCATCGCCACGATTGATCGCGAGCGCCTGCGCGAAATCCGCACCCGATTGCCCGCGTTGCAGCATCGTGTGTTGTGAGCGAATAACAAATTTTCAGGCTGCCTCAATGCAATCACGCATCAAGGCAGCCTGAATGGTTTGTTGGTTACATCGTTTGCATAATCATGACAACACAGTCCTTTGCGCCGTTTTCAGGCTGCCGTCAATCTAATCTAACCGCCACGCCTTTTGCCACCGCCTTCTCACGTTGATCATATCGTTCAAAAACAATCTGTTTCTTTTTCTCGTCATACGACAATTGCCGCGTAGGGCTGCTGTGTTGTTGCAAAATCTTAGGCAATGCGGCACGACGCTCTGTTTCAGGCAGCGCATATAACGCAAGGGCAGCCTGAAACGCACGTTGTTGCATCAACATATCCAGCAAACTATCGTTATAAACAGCATAATCCTGCGCAACCGTGTCTGCCGCCTTGCAACCCACAAAATTCCCCCAACACGCAGGGCGTAATGCCATGCTGTTATTCTCTTTGGCAGGCGGTGCGGCAAATTCCAACTGCTTATCTTGCTTAACGGCTTCTTTGCTTGCTGCCGTGCAAAATTGCGCCAAATTTTTTGCTTGCAAACGGCGGACGTGTTCATACGAAAACCACATATTGTTCAATACAGGAATGCGCACCAAGCGTGCCAAAAATTTTGCCCTCCCATCCATTTTCGCCACATCGTCTGCCATCCAACTTTGCAACGAGCCATCAAAAGCACGAAATTCGCCCTGCATCGCCGCGCACAAATTAGGTTCATTGCGAACAAAAGAAGCAAACGCCACCGCACAATTTTCAGGCAGCCGTGTTGCCCATTCGGGCTCTTCTGCCAACATTTCCGCCGCCAATTCGGTGTTGCGCGCCACCACAGCACTGCCCACCATCGTATCAACCAATCCCCCTCGCGAGCGCAGCAAAACCCGCCCTGTGCGTATATTGCGACATATCCGCGCTAACGCGGCTTCTTTGCGGTTTTCCACCCAATCCACCGCCGCCACAATGCGTTGCACCACCACAGGCGCAAAAGGCGGAAATGCATCAGAATATTTAATTTGGTAATCAAAATAATCATATTGCGACAACGCATCAGCATTGGCTAGCAGCTTGGCAAATTGTTGCAGCCTTTGCCGATAAACAGGCAACTGGCGGCGCACCGTTTCCAAGCAGCCCAAATCGCTATCACGCTGCGGGCAAGATAAGCTGTCTTTGGGAATATCAGGCAACTTGGCGGCGCGAACTGTTTGCGGCAAGGCGTTTGATGTTGCTTCATCTTTGTTTTGCAAGGCGTTGATGCCGTATTGCGCGATCCATTGGCGGCGCGTGTTAGCATCGGCAACATCGTAATTGAGCAAAAACAATGCATCGCCGCCCGCGCTTGGGCTAAGCGGAGCGCTTTGCATCAAGCGCAAACTGTCATCCATTTGTTTTTGTTCATGCTGGCGAACGCAATAGGAAATTGTAAGCAACAGGGCGGGAATAAAAAAACGCTTGGCAAGCACAAACAAGATAATGAGCAATTTTTTCATGGGATGGCTTTCAAGGTTGGTGGCAGCCTGAAAAAGGTATAACGGTATTTCAGCATGAACTGTGCCTAAATGCTGGCATCCCGTTTTGATAAAAATAACGCGCCCAAAACATTTTCAGGCTGCCTAATGCAATCCACATCAAGGCAGCCTGAAAACCTAAAATTCATCTCAACCCATCCCAATCAAAAAACCATCTCCAACACCCAAAAACAGCCCACCGATAACATCGCCGCCGCAGGCAAGGTAATCACCCAAGCCAAGCCAATCGGCTTCATCATTTTCCAATTCGCATTGCGGTTCACCATGCCGATGCCCAAAATCGCGCCCACCAAAATATGCGTGCTAGACACGGGCAAGCCCAACGCAGAAGCCGCCATCACCACCGAAGCGGCGGATAGCTCGGCGGTGAAGCCTGATGATGGATGCAGCTCCGCCAAATCCCTGCCCACGGTGTGAATCACCTCTTTGCCGATAAACCACAAGCCCACAATCAATGCCACGCCAAAGGTAAGCATCACAATCGGCTGCAACGGCTCGGATGCGTTCACGTCGTTGGCGCGCAACACGTCCAAAATTACAGCAAAAGGCCCCAGCGCGTTAGAAATATCGTTCGCGCCGTGGCTAAACGCAAAGCCCGATGCGGTAAACACTTGCATCCACGAGAAAATCTGAAACGATGCCTTGCCGATGTCTTTGCGTTTCAGGTTTTTGGCGTATAAAAAGGTCGCCGCCCAAATGCCCGCGCCCAGCATCAAAATCAAAAACATGCTGGTCATCGGCGCGATGCCCAGATGCAGGTTTTTCAAGCCCTTGAAAATCAGCATGGACGAAATCAGCATGCAGCCCAAGCCCGAAATGGCGGGAATCCATGTGTAAAACGCTTTGAACACATCAATTTGCTCTTTGCGCTGGTTGATTTCGTGCAAGCCTTTGTAGTAATTGGATTCCAGCTCGGCGGCATCAAAATCGTCTTCGCCGTAGATTTGCGCGTCGCGCGCCATGGCGGTGGACACTTCGATTTTTTGTTGTTCGTCCAGCGCGTCAAACCGCTGGCGATGCTGTTCTTTATAGGCTTTTTTCTCGGCTTTGATGGCTTTGAGCTGCGCAGCAACCTGTTCGTTGTATTCCAACACGTTTTTCTTGATCACAGTGTAAAGCGTGTACGACACCACGCCGCCGAGCATGGGCGAGAGCACCCACGACAGGGCGATTCTGCCGATTTCATGCCATTTCACCAAAGCAAAAGGGCTGCCTTGCCCGTCAGACAACTGCCAGCCCAGCAACACGGAGCTGCCCACAATGCCGCCGATGATGGCGTGCGTGGTGGAAACGGGCAGCCCTTTTTTGGTGGCGAACAGCAGCCACAATGCCGCCGCCAGCAGCGCCGACATCATAATCAGGATTAAATTGAGCGGTTGCAGCGGCAGCGTGGTCAAATCCACGATGCCCGTGCGGATGGTGTCGGTTACTTCGCCGCCGGCAATCACCGCGCCGCTCACTTCAAACACGGCGGCCACCAGCAGGGCTTGCGGCACGGTGAGCGTGCCTGCGCCCACGGATGTGCCAAACGAATTGGCAACATCGTTGCCGCCGATGTTAAACGCCATAAACACGCCAAACAGCGTGGCAAGCAAAAAGAGCGCAACCTGATGGTGATGCGTGTAGCCCAGCCCCCAAAAGATAAAATAGCCGACCATGCCAACGAGCAAGATGGCAAAGGCGGCGTTTACTTTGGGCAT
>CAUQDE010000196.1:0-4026 GCA_963516425.1 uncultured Kingella sp. | reverse complement strand
TGTCGCTGGGGGTGTTGCAGCAGGTGGTGCGGGCGTTTGGCAAGGTGCAGGATGCGTTTCAGTTTTTGGTGCAGTCGTGGACGACGATTGTGGAGTTGATGTCTATTTATAAGCGGTTGCGGGAGTTTGAGCGGCAGATTGTGGTTAATCAGGGGAATGGTGTGGTTGCTATGGTTTCAGGCTGCCTGAATGGGATTGGAAGTAATCGGAAGATGGGGATTGGATTGCGGCGTAGGGTTATGGTGCGACAGGCTATACGAACGAGGATGATGCGATAGTTTTACTTTGCTGAACTCGTTTTCAGGCTGCCTTATTGGTGGGGTGTATAGGCAGTCTGAAAAAAGGGGATAACGATAAAAGCACGCTTGTTGGGGCGTGCTTTTTTGTGTTTACCACATCATGCGTTGTGGGTTGTCGTTATACCAGCGGTTTGGATATTTGCGGCGGTTGTCGTCGCGCCAGTCTCGGCGGTCGCGCCAGTCGCGTTGGTCTCGATAATCGCGGCGGTCGTAATCGTTGCGGTAGCGGCGGTAGTCGTCGTAATCGCGGATGCGTTCTATGCGGGCGTTGCGCGATGGGCGGTAGTCGCGGGGGAGGCGGTTGTAGTCGCGGTCGTAGTAGTGATTGTCGCTGGTGTTGAAGAAGAGCAGGCTGGCTACACCGATGGTGGCGGCTGTGGCGGCGGCGTTGGTGAGTGGGTCGTCGGAGATGGTGCAGCCTGAAAGTGCGCCTGCGAGGATGCTGGTGGCGAGGATTGCGCTGATGTTGCGTTGCCATTGGTGGTGTTGTGCCATGGTGTTCCCTTTGGTGGTGGTTGAAATGGCGGCATTTTGGCAAAACGGTAGGGTGGGTGTATAGCGGGTTTATGCAAAGTTGGGTGGGGGAATGTTAGGTAGCCTGAAAATGTGTTAAGGTGGTTCGGGGGCAAGCGGGATGTGCGCGAAAGGGTTGGGCTTGGCGCGAGGGGGTAAACGTGTTTTCAGGCTGCCTTGATTGGATGGCGATTGCTGGATTTTTTGCCTATACATAATGTGTCGCGTTTTGGCGCGTTGCCAAAAGGTGTTGGATTCGTTTTCAGGCTGCCTTAGGAGGGGCTATGGAGGATGTTTTGTTGGGTTTGATTTTGGCGGGCTTTGCGGCGGGGTTGATGGATGCGGCGGTGGGCGGCGGGGGATTGTTGCAAATTCCTGCGCTGTTTGGTTTGCTGCCGAGCAGTACGCCTGTGCCGTCGGTGTTGGGGGTAAACAAGTTTGCTTCGTTTACGGGAACGGCGATGGCGGCGGGGCAGTTTGCGCGGCGCGTGCGCGTGCCGTGGCGGATGCTGCTGCTTGCGGCGGTGTTGGCGTTTGCGGCGTCGTTTTTTGGGGCGAAATTGTCGGCGCTTGTGCCGGTGCGGTATATGAAGCCTGCGATGTTGGCGGTGATGCTGGCGATGTTGGTTTACACGTTTTGCAAGAAAGATTTGGGGCAGATGGTGCGCGATGCGGCTTTAACGCGGCGCGAATATGCCGTCGGCTTGGCAACGGGGGCGGCGATTGGTTTGTATGACGGCATCTTGGGGCCGGGCACGGGCAGCTTGTTGGCGTTTGTGTTTGTGCGCTTTTTTGCGTATGACTTTTTAACGGCGACGGCTTCGGCGAAAGTGATTAATTTGACCACGAATTTGGCGGCGTTGGCCTTTTTTGTGCCTAACGGGCATATTGTGTGGGCTTGGGCGTTGCCGTTGGCGGCGGCGAATTTTTGCGGCGGGTTTGTCGGCTCTTGGCTGGCGATGCGCGGGGGAGCGAAGTTTTTGCGCGTGGGGTTTATGCTTGCGCTGGCGGTGCTGATGGGGAAATTCGGCTGGGATATTTGGCTAAACGGATAGGCAGCCTGAAAAGCGTATTGGAGTGGCGATGCTAAAAATGAGTGAACAACAAAGATTTGAAACCATCCGCCGGCTGGTGCGCGATTGGGTGGACAATAATCGCGCGGCGCTTGCCCGGCAAGGCGGCGAGGTGGAAGAGCACGAGGGCGCAGATTGGGACGGCGCGGCATTTTACACGGCAACTTGCTTGCTGCCGCATTGCGTGGCGCGGGTTGTGGTAACCATGCCTGCGTTTCATCCGTTTCGGTTTGTGGGCATGGAGGCGTTGAGCGCGGAAACGGGCGATTGTTTGTTGAATTGGCACGACGGCGATGGTTGGGCAACCGATGAGACCATTCAAACCGCACTGCGCCATTTGCAAGATATTTTGCTGGCTGGTTAAACGCAAATAAGGCAGCCTGAAACCTGTTTTCTGTTTCAGGCTGCCTTTTATTTTAATGGCAATTCAAACAACGAAAAGAAAGGGGCAACCTGCGCGGTTGCCCGAAAAAACTTGATAAAGGAAAGGATACATCAAAATGAAAAACTGTTTGAATATTATATGTCTTTTGGGGTTATTGTTCAACCCTGATGCCCGAAACTGTTGTTTTATTACCAACGATGCTGCTCGCGGTTAAGAACGAGCTGGCTAAATCCGCGCAGCAGCCGCAGCAGGATGCTACGCCTAATTGGTCTTTCAAATCGGTTAAAGAAGATGCGCCTGCGGCAACGGCTTCTTTGATTTTGTGGTCGCTAATGGCGTTACAAATGCAAACGTACATGGTGTGTCTCCTGAATGTTGAGTGATAAACACTCTTAACTTTTTTATGGCGCGAATGATAATGTTGTTCATTTTGGTTTGCAAGCGGTAAATTTAGGAAAAATAATGCGCGGCAAAAATACAACATCTGCCACACCAACGCGCCCTTGTAAGCAGCCTGAAAAACGCCCTACAATCGCGCTCTTTCCATTTTCAGGCTGCCTTATGCCCGTCCGCGGCATAAAAGCCGCACCATTCAAGCCATGCACTTCTCATCCGAAAATCCATCCCAATCGCTGTTAAACAACCTTAACCCCGAGCAGCTTGCTGCTGTAACTTATCCGCCGCAATCCGCGCTGGTGTTGGCAGGCGCAGGCAGCGGCAAAACGCGCGTGCTCACCACGCGCATCGCGTGGCTGCTGCAAAACCAAATGGCGAGCGTGCACAGCATTTTGGCGGTAACGTTTACCAACAAAGCCGCCAAAGAAATGCAAACGCGGCTGGGCGCAATGCTGCCACTCAACCTGCGCGCCATGTGGTTGGGCACGTTTCACGGCTTGTGCCACCGCTTTTTGCGTTTGCACTACCGCGAAGCAGGCTTGCCACAAACCTTCCAAATTTTAGACAGCAGCGACCAACTCTCGCTGATTAAACGTTTGCTCAAACAGCTCAATATTTCCGAAGACAGCCTTGCGCCGCGCGTGCTGCAAGGCTTCATCAACGCGCAAAAAGAAGCGGGCTTGCGCGCAGACAGCCTGAACGCGCCCGACCCGCATTTGCAACGGCTTATCCTGTGCTACGCCGAATACGAAAAACAATGCCGCCAAGAAAGCGTGGTGGATTTTGCCGAGCTGATGTTGCGCAGCTACGAAGTGCTCAACACCAACGAAGTGCTGCGCACGCACTACCAAAACCGTTTCAACCACATTTTGGTGGACGAATTTCAAGACACCAACAAGCTGCAATACGCATGGCTCAAACTCATTGCTGGCGAGCAAAGCGCCATTTTTGCCGTGGGCGACGACGACCAATCCATCTATCGCTTTCGCGGCGCAAACGTGGGCAACATGACCGACCTGATGCGCGAATTTCACATCGCCGCCCCCATCAAGCTGGAACGCAACTATCGCTCCGTGGGCAACATCCTTGCCGCCGCCAACGCCGTTATCCAAAACAACAGTGAACGGCTGGGCAAAAACCTGCGCACCGAAGCCGAAAGCGGCGACAAAATCCGATATTTCTGCGCCTATAACGACTACGAAGAAGCCCAGTTCATCACCGAAGAATGCCGCCACCTGCAACGCCACGGCACACCGCTTGACCAAATCGCCATCCTATACCGCAGCAACGCCCAATCGCGCATCATCGAGCAACAGCTTTTTCAGGCTGCCATACCTTATAGAATATACGGCGGCTTGCG
>CAUQDE010000195.1:0-4029 GCA_963516425.1 uncultured Kingella sp. | reverse complement strand
CTCAAAGACCGCGGGCTAACTGGCAATTCCAGCACCAGCCTGCACGCCAAAACCTTTATCGTGGACAAACAGCGCGTATTCGTTGGCTCGTTTAACCTAGACCCCCGCAGCGCACGGCTCAACACCGAAATGGGCGTAGTCATCCAAAGCCCCGAACTCGCCCAAACCCTGCAACAGCAGCTACACCAACAAGCCCAACACGAAGCCTACCGCGTAACCCTAAGCGACAAGGGCAAAGTGCAATGGCAAGACCCCGAGCAGCCCCCCGCCACCACCGAACCACAAGCCAGTTTATTCAAACGCGCCCTGAGCAAATTTTTATCGTGGCTGCCGATTGAGCGGCTGCTGTGATGCGGTTTGCGTTTTTAGCTTCGCAACCCCGCTTCGCTACGCAGGCCGCCTTAACCGCCCCCGCCAGAGGCAGCCTGAAAACGCAATAGCGCATCGGCAGCTCGCCAACATCTTGGCAACCAACGCACAGCCCATTCAATCAACCATTTGGCAACGAGCCGTCGCCGCGCCACGATAAATTTCAGGCTGCCCCAACCACCCCTTATAATAGGCAGCCTTGCCCCTTTGTCCAAATCTTTGATTTGGGTATAAGTGAGCATCTAAATCTTTGATTTAGCCATGCGAACTTATGCAAAGCCAAAGGGGTATACCGCAGCGCAACGCGCAAGGTTGAAAACACCTTCCCCCTTTAAACCCCACGCCAAAGGAGCACCCCATGACCACCTACCTTATCACAGGCGCAAACGGACAAGTCGGCAGCCGGCTCGTGCGCCAACTGCAAGCCCGGCCCGACGCCACCGTCATCGCCGCCGACCGCGACACGCTGGACATCACCGACCGCGCCGCCGTGTTTCAGGCTGCCCAAACCCACCGCCTCCACATCATCATCAACGCCGCCGCCCACACCGCCGTAGATAAAGCCGAAAGCGAGCCCGATTTCGCCCGCGCCATCAACGTGGACGGCACACGCCACCTAGCCGAAGCCGCCCAAGCCATCGGCGCAGCGTTTCTGCACATCTCCACCGACTATGTATTTGATGGCAAAGGCGAAAACCCCTACCGCGAAACCGACCCCACCGCCCCGCAAAGCGTGTACGGGCAAACCAAGCTGGACGGCGAAACCGCCGCGCTCGTCGCCTGCCCGCGCACCATCATCCTGCGCACCGCATGGGTGTTTGGCGAACACGGCGGCAACTTCGTGAAAACCATGCTGCGACTCGGACGCGAACGCGACACCCTCGGCATCGTTGCCGACCAACACGGCGCGCCCACCTACGCAGGCGACATCGCCGCCGCGCTGATTACCATCGCCCAACACATCGCCGCAGGGCAACCCACCGAATACGGCGTGTACCACTTTTCAGGCAGCCCCTACACCAGTTGGCACGGCTTTGCCAGCGAAATCTTCCGCCGCGCCGCCGAACAAAACCTACTGCCACGCCTGCCCACGCTCAACGCCATCGCCACCGCCGACTACCCCACCCCCGCCCAACGCCCCGCCAACTCGCGCCTAGATTGCAGCAAAATCCAAGCCGCCTTCGGCATCGCCCCCAGCGACTGGCAAGCCGCATTAGGCAGCTTGAAAGATTATGTTTAAGCCGGTTTCAGGCTGCCTTGGTTGCCGTTGTGCAATCAAGCGTTGCCGCCATCGGGCAAACGCCGTCCATCTGATGTAAACAAACGCCGCAGGTCAATAGAACGACCTGCGGCGTTTTTTGGATTGGGGATGGGCAAAGGCAGCCTGAAAAGCTAATAAATGGTGCAGCGATGGCTTGTTACCAAATGGGCGGGTGTGGGTGTGTGAACTGGTTCACGCACTATTTGCTGCGCTTATTGGCAAGTTGCCAGCGAAATATTGGCGAGCCGCCGATGCGCCACTTTCAGGCTGCCTTATCGCCTGCTCACTGCGCCCATTGGTTATGGCGTAGTTTTTGGTCGGCGGTTTGGATGCGCCATTGTTCGTATTGCCAATCTTGCTGCCATGCGCTGCTGTGGTTGCTGTCTAGCGTTTTGGCTTCGCCGAAACTCATTGCATTCGTTTTCAGGCTGCCTGGGGCGAGCTGGGCGATGCCGTTGCTGCTGAGTATGTAGGCATCGTCGCCGTGGTTGAGCATCAGGGGCAGTTCGTTGGCGCGTGTTTGCCGGTTGGCGAGGCTGCGCCCGAAGGTGTACACGGGCTGCTGGATGCCGAGCCAGTCGGCTAGGGTGGGCAGGATGTCGTATTGGCTGGCGAGTTCGCTGTGTTTTTCAGGCTGCCATTGGGGGTGGTAAACGATGAGCGGGATGTGGTATTGCTCGCGCACGCTGTCGCTGCGGATGGGTTCGTTGCGGGTGTGGTCGGCCATGAAGATGTAGATGGTGTTGTTGTGCCACGGCTGCTGGGCGGCGTATTGCATAAATTGGGCGACCGACCAATCGCTGTATTGCAGGGTGTTAAGAAAGCCGTTTTCACCTGTTTCGGCGTGGGGGCGGGTGTCGAATTCTTTGCCGCTGCGGGCGTAGGGTTCGTGGGTGGTGCCGCTGAAAAAGAAGGCGAAAAAGGGTTCGGGCTTGCTGCTGATTTGTTTGCCGAAATACATCAGGCTGTCGTAGTCCCAGCCGAACGGCGGCGGGTCTTGCGGATAGGCGCGGATGATGGGCACGTCTTCCTTGCCGTAATATTCTTGGAAGCCGATGGCTTTGGCGACGCCGTCGATGTGGAACGAGCGGCGGTTGGAAGTTTGCATCATCAGCGTGCGGTAGCCTTGTTTTTGCGCCAGTTCGGCGATGCGGCTCATGTTGTTCAGTTCCAGCCCGAAGCCGATGGGCTGGCGGTTGGGCAGGGCGGGCACGGAAGTTAAGCTGGCTTGGATGCCGATGATGCTGCGTTGCCCTGCGGCGTAGAAGTTTGTCCACACTTGGCTTTGGGCGATAAGCGCGTCCATGTACGGCGTGGCGCGGTAGCCTTTGCCTGCGAGCGCGTCGATGTATTTGTAGCTCCAACTTTCTAGCAGCAGGATGATGACGTTTTTGCGGCTGGGTGGCTGGCTGCTTTGATAACGGAAGGGTTGGGGATGCTGGGCGGCGATGCGCTGAGCGGTGGCTTCATCAAGATAACGCAGCGGGGCGGCTTGGCGGCGGTCGTTTAGGGCTTGCAGCGTTACCAGCGTGCCGTTTAGGGCAAGGTTGGCTTGGCTTTGCCCGTTGCCGTTAAAGGCATCGATGCTGTTCAGCGGTTTGCCTGTGAACACCATGCCACGCGCAAGGAAAACGTAGCCGACCAGCAGCGCGATGATGGTGGGGATTTGGCTTTTCAGGCTGCCTTGGATGGGGGCGCGGGCGATGCGTATCACGCTGCGTTGCCATAAATAGGCGAGCGCGGCAAAGGCGGCGAGCGCGACTAGGGTGTAAACAAGGCGCGAGCCGAATGCGATGCCGATGATGCTGCCGAGGTCGCCGCCGATGTTGAGCAAATCGCTGCCGATGTGGCGGCTGACTTCGCCGAAATACGCCAAGTCGGCGATGCCCAACCCGAGCAGGGCGATAAGCAGCGCAAAGGCGAGCCATGCAGTGGCTACGCGGGCGCGGCGGGTGGGCACAAGCCACCACAGCAGGCAGGGCGATAGCGCGATAACGGCAAGTTTCAAATCAAAGCGCGCGCCGGTGAGCAGGGCGGGCAGCAGGTGGGTGTCGGCGAAATAGTGCGGATAGGCAGCGCACAGGGCGAGGCGCAGGGCGGCGAAGGTGAACGCGGCGAGGGCGAGCACGAGCAGGGGGAGTTGCCAGATGGGGCGGGGGGCGTTGGGTTGTGGCATGGTGCGTTTGTTGGGATGGAGTGGTTGTTGGGGGATGGTTTGATTTGGGGTTTAGCTTTGCTACGCAGGCTGTCTTATGGGGCGGGGTGAGGCAGCCTGAAAATCTAAAATAGCGTGGCGATGGCTTGTTGCTAAATGGCACGGTTTAACAGGGCTTGATGGGTTGAACTGTAGAAAACCCTAGCGTTGTTTACAGTATTTCAAGGACAATACCGTAAATGAA
>CAUQDE010000194.1:0-4043 GCA_963516425.1 uncultured Kingella sp. | reverse complement strand
GTTATTCAATCGTGTATTGAATCGTTACCACCAGCCGCACTTTTTTCTCTATGGTGCTGGTGCTGTAACTGCCGCCGTAGCTGTCGTCGCCGTCTTCATCGGTTACGCCTGCGGCTTTGATGTCAAACGAGCCTTGCGAAGCGGAAGTCATTGCGCCCACGCGGGCATTGCCTGTTTTGGCGAACTCATCGGCGCGCACTTTCGCGTCTTGCGTGGCTTTGGCGATTAAATCGCGCTTAATGCTTTCCAAATTGTCCAAAAAGTATTTGGGTTCGCCAAAGGTGATGTTTTCGTTTTCGGCGCGCAAGCCTTGGATGGCGGACAGGGCTTTTTGCAGCGCGGCGAGGTCTTTGGTGGTTACGGTGATGTAGCGCGCGGCATCGTAGCCGTTTTTGCGCGTGCGCTCGCGTCCGTTGTCATCGTAATAGCTTTCGCTGTGGCCGGATACGTCCACTTCCCCCTGCTGCAAGGCATCGTCGGGAAACCCTTGCTTTTTCAAAAAGCCTTGGAGCACGGCAAGGTTTTTCTCGTTGGCTTTAAGCGCGGCGGCATAATCCTGCCCCCATGCTTCCACGCCCACGCGCCATGTGCCGAGTGTGGCGTTGTGTTGCGCTTCGGCTAACCCTTTCACGGTAATCGTGCCGGGTTGGCGCAGGTTTTTGAATTGCGCCCCCAGCAGCCCTGCGCCTGATGCGATGCCCGCGGCGAGAATGATGGCGGGCAGAATTTTGTTGTCGCTCATCGTGCTATCCTTTCACAAAAAAACACACAAAAAACAATCACTACGCCGCTATTATGCGCTTTTCAGGCTGCCTCTATCAACCACTCTGCAGCTTTAGCTAACCGCTGCGGCACATCATCAAAATGCCCGCCTGCATTGATTTCCAGCGTGGTGGGGCAGGCGTATTGCTGCCAACAGGCGAACACGGCTTCGGTGGCGGTTTGCACGGCGGCCATACGCGGGTTGCGGCTTTGCGCTTCTTTGTCGCCCAGCGAAAAATACACGGCTTGCGGCAGCGCGGCGGGCGTGTGCGCGGCGGCGAAATCGCCCCAGCCGTCAAACCAAAGGCTGCCTGAAACGCTGGCGATGCGCTGAAAATAATCGCTGCGATAAGCGGCATACAACGCGAATAAGCCTGCCAACGAGTAGCCGAGCAAGCCGCGCCATTGCGGCTGCAAACCGAGTTCGCGCTCGGCGGCGGGCAAGAGGGCTTCGGTTAATTGGCGCAAGGTGTCGTCTGCGCCGCCGCCAAAATCTGCGCCTTTGGCAAACAGCTTGGGCGCGCGCCACGGGGTGAAGGCGTGTTCCCAGTGGGCTTCGGGCAGGGCAAGTAGTGCGATGTAATCGGGCAGCAAGGCGGCGAGCGCGTCGGCTTCGGCGGGGCTGTCGGGGAACACCAGCAGCGTGGGGGCATCGGGGCGGTGGTGGGCGGGGAGATAGGCGGTGAGTTCGCGGTTTTGCAGGGTGAGGGTGTTTCGGGTCATAAGGAGCTATCGGTTGGAATGGAAAGGCAGCCTGAAAACGGCTTGGGGTTATTGGGGCTTTTTGAACACGTTAACAGCAATCAAAAGCATCACAATAAACCACAGCAACAGCGATGTGGGCAATTTGCCCGTGCGTTGCCACGCTAAAATCAGGCTCAACAGCGGCGGAAAAAGGGCAACGGCAACCGCTGCCCGTTGCCACCATTTCAAATGGCGGGCTTGCCGGGCGCGTTGCGCGTGTTCTTGTTGCTGCACGGCTTGGAGAACAGGGGCGGAGTCGTGAGTTGGATGGGGCATTGGAAATCCCTAAAAAGGCAGCATGAAAACGTGTTGCGCCGTTGATTGGGGCTTGGGTGAAACCGTTTTATCCGTTTCAGGCTGCCTGTGTTGAACGGGTATCAGCAGCCATGCCTGACGCTTAACTGAACTTTCGCAATTTTAATCTGCATTCAAATATGTTAAAAGCTGCTTAACCCATGCCCACCAACTTCGCCATGTTCACCGACACCCACACCCACCTCACCCACCCCGCCCTATTTTTCAGGCTGCCTCAAATCATCGCCCAAGCCCGCGCTGTGCAGGTTAGCCAATTTATCGTGCCCACCGCCGAACACGCCGATTGGGCGCGCGCACTCGCGCTGCTGGGGCAGCCTGAAATCCGCACCATCGCGCTGGGCATCCACCCGTGGCACGCCGAGCAAGCCAACGCAAGCGTGTTGCACGAATTGGCGCAGCATCTTTGCCAGCATCCCGCGCTGCTGGTGGGCGAAATCGGCTTGGATTTTTACGACAAAACCGAGCCGCCCGCACGCCGCGCCGCGCAAATCCAAGCCTTCCAAGCCCAGCTGGCGCTTGCCCAGCAATATCGTCGCCCGATTATCCTGCACAATCTGCGCGCCACCGCCGCCATTATCCAAGCCATCCAGTTTGCCAAATTCACGCGCGGCGGCATCGCCCACGCTTTTTCAGGCAGCCTAGAAGAAGCGCGGTTGCTGATTAAACACGGCTTCAAAATCGGCATCGGCTCGCTGCTGCTCAATCCCCGCGCCAAAAAAGCCCGCATCGCCGCCGCGCAACTGCCGCTGAACGCCTTATTGCTGGAAACCGATAGCCCCTTTGGGCAGCCTGAAAAGCAAAACACGCCCGCCAACGTGTTGCGCGTTGCCCAAATCGTTGCCGAATTGCGCGGCATGGCGTTGGATGAACTGGCGAGCGCGTGTGAACAAAATTTAACGGCGTTGCTGGGGCGATAGGCAGCCTGAAACACAAAATGGAACAGCGACGGCTCGTCGCCAAAGGGTACGTTCAACAACTTTGCGAGTTAGCATCATGTCGGCGAGCCGCCGACGCCCCATTGGTTACAGGTTTTACAAAAATGGCAGCCTGAAATAATAGGCAGCCTGAAAATTAAGCGCAGCCACGCCATCCTTGCAAAACTTAACACGCCGCGCCTACAATCCCCACCATTTCCCCACCCCAAAAAGGAACGCCCACCATGCCCGTTTACAACTTCTCCTCCGGTCCCGCCACCCTGCCCGAAAGCGTGCTGCGCACCGCGCAACAAGAAATGCTGGACTACAACGGCACAGGTTTATCCGTAATGACCATGTCGCACCGCTCCGATGCCTTTCTCAGCATCCTGCACCACGCCGAGCAAGACCTGCGCAGCCTGATGAACATTCCCAGCAACTACAAAATCCTATTTTTGCAAGGCGGCGCATTGGCGCAGTTTACCCAAGTCGCGCTCAATCTCGCGCAGGGGCATCAGCGCGCGGATGCCGTGGTTACCGGCAACTGGTCGCGCATCGCCGCCGAGCAAATGGGCAAACTCTCGCCGCATCTGAATGTGCACATCGCCGCGCACGGTGGCGAGCAGTTCAACTACACCAACCTGCCCGCGCCCGAAACATGGGACATCAGCCCCCAATCCGCCTTTGTGCATTATGTGATTAACGAAACCGTCAACGGCGTGCAATACCACCCCGTTCCCAAGCTCGGCAGCGACGCGCCGCCCGTGGTGTGCGACTTTTCCTCCGAAATCCTGTCGCGCCCGATTAACGTGTCCGACTTCGGCGTGATTTACGCCGGCGCGCAAAAAAACATCGGCATGGCGGGCGCAACCGTGGTCATCATCCGCGAAGACCTGCTGCAACGCTGCACCGACCGCATCCCCAGCGTGTGGAACTACCAAGTCCACCTAGACCGCAACGGCATGTACAACACCCCCTGCACCTACGCCATCTACATCGCAGGCTTAGTATTCCGCTGGCTGCAAACCCAAGGCGGTGTGGCAAAAATCGCCGCCGTCAACGAACGCAAAGCCGCCCTGCTCTACCAAACCATCGACCAAAGCGGCGGCTTCTACCGCAACCCCGTCGCCCCAGAAGCCCGATCGCGTATGAACGTGATTTTCAGCACAGGCAACTCGGAACTAGACGCACGCTTCGTGCAAGAAGCCGCGCTCAACGGCATGCAATCGCTAGCGGGCTACAAAACCCTAGGCGGCATGCGCGCCAGCATCTACAACGCCATGCCGCTCGCAGGCGTGGAAACGCTGG
>CAUQDE010000193.1:0-4062 GCA_963516425.1 uncultured Kingella sp. | reverse complement strand
CGCAACACCGCCTTTATCCGCCGCGCAGGCAGCATTGAATTCGCCCCGATTTACGATTTCGCGCCGATGAAAGCCGACCCCGAAGGCATCATCCGCAGCACCACTTGGGGCGCGCCACTAGAAAGCGGTGGCGAATACGATTTTCCAGCCATCGCCCAATCTTTTGCCGATTTAGCCGATCCCAACGTTTTGCTGGCAGAGCTCAAATCAACCGCCGAAAGGCTGGTGGATTTAAAACGCCGTCTGCACCAGCGCGGCGTGCCATCCCGCATTTTGGAAATGCCTGTGTTGGGCTACGATTATCTACCCGAAAAACTCCAACGCTGGGGCTTGCTATGACCACACCCACACCACCCACACCCAAACAACCGCGCGTCACCAAAAACAAAACCACACTTTCCGCGCAACAGCGCAGCGCATTTCGCAATCAAATCCTGCGCGAGCTGTGGCAAGGCAAGCTCACGCAAGGGCAAGCCCTCAAACGCCTGCGCATTGAAATGCTGGGCTTAAAGCAAGCACAGTTTGCCAAGCTGGTGGGCATTTCGCTGCCATCGCTGAGCAATGTGGAAAACGACCGCGCGGTGTCGGCGGCGTTAATCAACAAGGCGTTTAAGCCGTTTGGCGTGGGGCTAAGCCTTGTGCCGATGCGGTTTGATGAGCTGGAAGCGATGTTTTAACGTTTTCAGGCTGCCTTTGGGGGATGCGATTGAGGCAGCCTGAAACCATTTGCCACCGCATTAAACCGCTCAACCTTATCCCATCCATCAACTCGTTTGATTTTTTAGGATTTATTATTGTTAATCGGTTTTCAGGCTGCCTGAAATGGTTTACCATCGCGGGCTTATTTTTTCACAAATTTTACAAACATTTTTCTAATCAGAGGCATTTATGCAAGCAGTCAACATTGGCATTTTGGGTTTAGGCACGGTGGGCGGCGGCACGGCGCAAGTGTTGCAAGACAACGCGGCGGAAATCAGCCGTCGCTTGGGGCGCGAAGTGCGCGTAACCGCCGTGTGCACGCGCAACACCGTGCGGGCGCGGCAGCTTTGCCCACAAGCGGCGGTGGTAACCGAGCCCACCGAATTGGTGCAACGCGACGATGTGGATATTGTGGTGGAGCTATACGGCGGCACGGAAATCGCCAAAGATGCCGTGTTGCAAGCAATTGAAAACGGCAAACATATTGTTACCGCCAACAAAAAACTGCTCGCCGAATACGGCAACGAAATCTTCGCCCTTGCCGAAAAAAACAACGTGATGATTCACTTTGAAGCGGCGGTGGCGGGCGGCATTCCCATCATCAAAACGCTGCGCGAAGGCTTGGCGGCAAACCGCATTCACAGCATCGCGGGCATCATCAACGGCACCAGCAATTTTATTTTGAGCGAAATGCGCGAAAAAGGCGCAACCTTTGCTGATGTGTTGAAGCAGGCGCAGGATTTGGGCTACGCCGAAGCCGACCCCACTTTTGACATAGAAGGGCACGATGCGGGGCACAAAATCACGATTATGTCTGCGCTGGCGTTTGGCACGCCTGTGAACTTTGGCGCGTGCTATTTGGAAGGCATCAGCAAGCTAGACAGCCGCGATATTCAATACGCCGAAGAGCTGGGCTATCGCATCAAGCTGCTGGGCATCACGCGCCGCACCGAAAAAGGCATTGAGCTGCGCGTACACCCTACCCTGCTGCCTGAAAGCCGCTTGCTGGCAAATGTGAACGGCGTGATGAACGCGGTGCGCGTGAAAGCGGATATGGTGGGCGAAACGCTGTATTACGGCGCAGGCGCAGGCGCGTTGCCCACCGCCAGCGCGGTGGTGGCGGATATTATCGACATCTGCCGCCTGCTGGATGCCGATAGCGAAACCCGCGTGCCGCTGCTGGGCTTCCAGTCCGACAAGGTGCAAGCGCAAAATTTCTTGTCCATCGACGAAATCACCAGCAGCTATTATCTGCGGATGTACACGCAAGACCAAGCGGGCGTGCTGGCGGCGGTGGCAGCGGTGTTGGCAAAATACGATATTTCTATTGAAGCGTTGATTCAAAAAAGCGTGTTAGACAGCACCCACGCCGAAATTGTGATTTTAACGCACTCCACCATTGAGAAAAACATCAAGGCGGCGATTGCAGAAATTGAAGCGCAAGAAACCGTTGCCGCGCCTGTGGTGATGATTCGGATGGAAAGTTTGCACGGCTAGCCGTGTTGGTTAAACAAGCAGCGTGAGATTTCGCGCTGTTTGTTTTTGTGGAGACGATAGGCAGCCTGAAAACTCAAAGGCAGTCTGAAACCGAGTAAACCCCGTTTTCAGGCTGCCTTTGGACAACACCATATCCATCGCCAACCAATTCCACCGCCCATCGTGGCGCGCAACCCTAATCCAAAGGAAAAACCCATGCCCCCAAAAATCCACGTTGTCGCTGGCATTTTGTTTAACGAACGCGGCGAATTTCTGCTCTCATCGCGCCCGCAAGGCAAGGCGTATGCGGGCTATTGGGAATTTGCAGGCGGCAAAGTGGAAGCGGGCGAGAGCGAATTTGCCGCGCTGCAACGCGAATTTATGGAAGAATTGGGCGTGGAGATTTTGCACGCCACGCCGTGGTTGGCGAAGTTTTACCGCTATGAACACGCCCATGTGAACCTGCGCTTTTTCCGCGTGGCGGTGCACGAATGGCGCGGCACATTGCAAGCACGGGAGCAGCAGCAATGGGCGTGGCAACAAGCGGGCGATTTCACCGTGTCGCCGATGCTGCCCGCCAACACCGCATTGCTCGCTTCGTTAGCCGTGCCAACCGCCTTTTCAGGCAGCCTGAAAACGGGTTTGCACGGCGAAAATGCTTCGGGCGCATACCGCGTGATGCCGCCGCACATGGCAGCCCCGCACGACCCCATTTGGCTGCCGTTTGACGATTGGCAGCAAGACAACGCATCACAGCACAATAGGCAGCCTGAAAACGCCAATCGCAGCGTGTGGGCGGCAGTGGACAATGCGGCGCAGTTTCGCGCGGCGCAAGCAGCCGATGCAATAATCTGGCGTGTGAACGATAACGCGATGGCGCAGGCGTTGGCAGATGCGTTGCACGCGGGCGCGCCGATGCCGATTGTGGCGGCGGCAAGCGCAGACGTGGCGGCGTGCTGGCAGGATGTTTGGCAGGCGAACGGCGTGCAGGCGGTGGTGTGCGATAACGAAATTGGCACGGCGTGAATAGCGTAGGCAGCAAAGGCAGCCTGAAAATAGAACCATTTGCTGTTGCGCCCAACGGTTTTTGTTGGATGGATTGACTTTCAGGCTACCTAATTTATTGCCCAAGCCGTAGGGTGTGCCGCTTTGCTGCGCACGCCGTTTGCGCACTTCGCCAAGCCCCAAAGGCAGCCTGAAAATAGAACCGTTTGCTGTTTCGCCAACCAGTTTTTTGTCGGATGGATTGACTTTCAGGCTGCCTAATCTCATCACATCCGTTTACTACTGCCGCCCATTCCCCTACGTCCAGCCGAACGGAGCATCCTTTTTTCGGGAAAAAGCGTGCGCTTGTTCGACGACGCACGAAGTGCGGCTAGTTCGCACGCGCCGAAAAAAGGATGCGCAGTGAGGGAAGTCTGCGAAGCAGACCTGCACGTCGGGGTCGCCTTTCTTTTGCTTTGAACCTGTATTCATTATCCGCGCGAATAGATTTTGCGTCATAAAAGCATGGATACAAGGCGCAAAGCACAGCAAGGTTAAATACCTTGCGAGCATTTGCAACACCGTAGCCATGTTTTTAGGGCGTGAAATCTATCGTGTGGACAATGAATGCAGGTTCACACTTTGGCGAAGCAAAGAAAGTAAGTCGCCCGCGCCGCGATAAGGCGCAAAGGTTAATCCATCAGAAACATTAACCGAAGCACAGCACCACCTTTTTAGCCTTGTCAAACCATGTTTCAGGCTGCCTAATCCCCCCCCCAAAGCAGCCTGAAACCCCATCTCACAAAAATGCTAAAATCCCACCCCCAACCTACCCCACCACAAGGACCCCCCATGTTTACAGGCATCGTGCAAGGCACAGGCAAAATCGTCCACATCCACCAA
>CAUQDE010000192.1:0-4068 GCA_963516425.1 uncultured Kingella sp. | reverse complement strand
CGGACTCGGCGGCAAAATGGGCTTGGACGCCACCAACAAATGGCCGGGCGAAACCAGCCGCGAATGGGGCGTGCCGATTACCCGCGATGCGGCGGTGGTGCGGCGGATTGATGAGATTTGGGGGGAGTTGGGGTTGTGATGTTTAAATTACTTTGTTTGCTTTTAGCGACTGGCGAATTGGTGATGTTGGTGATGTGGGCAGCGCAGCAGTTTAAAGATGACTGGCGGCGGGGGAAATGGTCGGAAGGGTCGGTGGTGGTGGCGTTGCTTTGGCTGGTGTTTGCTGTGATGGTGGGCGTGGGGCTGTGGTTGGAATGGGCTTGATGCGCCAAAGGCAGCCTGAAAATCATTAAAATAAAACTGTTGGCAACGGCAGCCTGAAAATGGATTTGGATTTTCAGGCTGCCTCAATAATCCCACAAGAAAAGGAAAAACATGAACGACACCATCAACATCAACGGCACACATTACGCCGCCCATACTTTTCGCGGCAAAGTGCTGCCTAACAATGCTGCCAGCGTATCCGCAACCCACGGCAAGCTGTATTTGCAAGACAGCGAGGGCAAGCAAAACGTTACCGAGCGAGTAGATTCCCGCGTGCTGGATTGGGTGGGGCATGACGTGGCGAAAATTTGGCTTGCCCGCGAGGGCGATGAGAACGGGATAACGGTGGGCTTTTTCAATGCCACGCTGAATAAATTTTATTGGATTGATGATGCGTGGCAAGGTTTTAACCGCTATCCAATTTGGTTTAAGTTGGTTTAAGGGTTTAGAACTAATGAGTATTTTTATCGTGTTTGGTGTGGTGTTTTATATGAAGTCGATGGTTGATGATTGGGTGTTTCAGGGGCTGTTTTTCGGTTTATTTGGTGTTCTTTCGCTCTATATAACGTGGTTGGAGAAGAGAAGCAGCCTGCGTGCGCGGGTTTGGCAGCGGGATATCGCAGGAATATTGAATAAGCAGTATGGCTGAAATAAGGCAGCCTGAAAGTTGGATTTGCGCTTTCAGGCTGCCTCAATCAATCTTCAATAAAACCATTTTGGAGAACAGCATGACCGATTACGATCTTGCACATCCCAAAGCCCTGCGCCGTGTGTTGATATTGAGCTGGTGTTGCATGGCTTTGCCTTGGCTGGGGTTTTATTGGGTGAGTGGCGAGCCGTTGTTTTTTATTACGCTGCTTATGCCAATTGTCTTGTTTTACCTCGGGCAGTTGCTTAAACCGGAATACGAGCGGCATGCGGAATACCCAAGCGTGCAGATTGCGCTGATGACAGCAGCCTTGTCTGTGTTGGGGGTTTGGCTGTTTGCGGTAGGGTCTATTTGGGACAAAATGCAAGTGGTGCGCGATAACAGCATCAAAACACGCCGCCTGCCATGATGTTGCGTGCCGAGGGCGTGGTACCTGCTTATCCTAAGCGCGTGCTCCGCAGCGATTATTTTGTGCTGAGCGGTGTGCCCATGGGCTGCCCTAGGGATAGCTCCTGCCGCGATGAGGGCGTATACCGCTTTGCAGGTGAACAAGCCGTTGCCTTATACATGCACAACCATAGGGGCTTCAATAGGTTGTATAGCTTGTCGGTGAACGGCAAGGAAATCATCCGCTTTGCCGATAGCCGCGCATACTATTTTGCCCTGCGCGAGAAGGCGGCTCGCTAAGCCCTTGCTGAATTGGTGTTGTTGCCGTTGGCTTATTTGTTTTACTGCTTAGTGCGTTTGGCGCGCGAAGAAAAAAAGCATAAAACGCATGAAGAGGCAGCCTGAAAACGGAATTTCTTGTTTTCAGGCTGCCTTTTATTGTTCCAGTTATTGTTCCGGCCCCAATTCGTCGGCGGGCTGTTCAAACTGTTGGTTTCTTGTGCCTTGGTTGATTGAAGTGAAACTTTTTCAGGCTGCCTTTTTTGATGATGGAGGCAGCTTGAAAATGTATCCAGCGCAATCAATCCGGCGCGTTTTGGATTTCGCTGTGCAGTTTGTTTAAAAAGCGTCCTTGGCGCACGAGGTCGCCGGCGGCGGGGTAATCTTGCTGGGTGAAGGCGTGTTCCAGTTGTTGGTAAAGCGCGGTTTGGGCTTGGGCGATTTCGTGTTGCAAATCTTGCAGGGCGGCGTGGTCTTGTTCGGCTTGGGCTTGGGCGAGGGTTTCGCGCCATTGCATTTGCTGCATCAGGAATTCGGGGTCGATTTGGGTGTTGTGCGGGTCGTCGGGGTTGATGTTGTGTTGTTGCAGAAGGTAGGCGGCGCGGTCGATGGGGGATTTGAGCGTGGCGTAGGCTTGGTTGAGGGTGGCGCTCATCATCAGGGCTTGCTTTTGCTCGAAGGGGTTGGCGGTGGTGTGTTTGTCGGGGTGGAATTGGGCGGCGAGGGCGCGGTAGCGTTGTTCCAGCGCGGCGGTGTCTAGGGGGTATTGCTCGGGGAGGTTGAAGAGTTGGAAGTATTGGGACATGGTGGATTTCCTTTGGGGTGCGGGTGGATTATTGGGAGGTAGTCGTTGTTCTGTTGAGGCAGCCTGAAAACAGGGTGGCGAACTTGTTTTCAACCATTGCGCGTTGCGCTGCGGTATACCCCTTAGCTTTGCATAAGTTCGCATGGCTAAATCAAAGATTTAGATGTTCACTTATACCCAAATCAAAGATTTGGACAAAGGAGTAAGGCTGCCTTTGACGGTTGCGCTGCTGGTTTACGGCTGTGTATCAATCAACACGAATTGTTCGTGCTTGCTGCGGGGTCGTCGTCCTGTCCACAGGGTTTTGCCGTGGATTTCAGGCTGCCTTTGGGCTTGGGGGTTGTATTGCAGGAGCATATAGCGGCAGTTGCGGGTGCTGCTGGTGGTGGGCAGGGTGCTGTATTGCTGCCATGCGATGCGGGTTTCTGTTTGGTGGGGGGGGATGTAGAGGCAGCTGGTGCGGCTGTGCAGGGAAACGAGGATGTCATCGCTCAGGCTGTTTTGCATTTGCTGCACGATGGGGCGGTGGCTTTTGGCGGCATCTATCCACGGCAAAAAGAGGGTCATCAAAAGTGCCCACACGAGGGTGATGCCTGCTGCCCAGTTGGTTACGGCTTGCCGCCCGCGTATGTTTTTGCGGGTGATGGCGATGAGCCACATGGGGGTGAACAATAGGGCGACGATAATGGGCATGGGGTCTATGTCGCGGGTGTAGTAGGGGCTGAAATAGGCGGCGCGCTCGGCGAGTTTGGCGGGGATGCCGTAGTTCATAGCGATAAAGCCTATCCATAGGAACAGCGCGGCTGCGCCGAAAGCCATCGCGCCAAACCAGTTAAGAAAGGCGACTGCGCCGCGGCGTAGGTTGTCCAGCTGGGCGGCGCCGAGCAGGGCGAGCGGCGGGAGGATGAGTACGAGGCTGTCTTGGTTGCGCTGCGGGTTGAAGGCGATGAGCAGGGTGAGCAGGGCGAGGGTGTAGCTGGCGTAGCTGCCTGCGTTGGCGGGCAGGATTTTGCGGCGGCTGGCTGTCCAAATAGCAAGCGGCAGCGCGGGGAAGGCGAACCAGAGAATGTGTTGCAGATAATAGGGCAGTTGAAAGGCAGCCTGAAAATACTGTGTGCCGCCGTAGCTGCCGAATAGGTGGTAATGGATGTATTGGCTAAACGCTGCGGGGTGGGTGATGGCGAGGGCGATGGGGTGGATGCTGGCAAGCGGCAGGGCGGTGAGCGTGGCGCAGATTAGGGTGATGAGAATGCGGTGGGTGTGCCATTGCGACGCGGTAAACCAAAGCAGCCAGCCTGTGAGCAACGGAGCGATGGCGGCGATGATGCCCGCGCCTTGCATCAAAAACACGCTGGCAAGGGCAATCAACAGCGCGGCGAGAATGGCTTGGCGGTGGGCAATGGCGTAGCCCCACATCGCCAGCCCGATGCCGGCGAACAGCAGCGATTGGCTGTCGATAAAGTGGGCGACGGGCAGCAAGCCTGCCGAGCCGATGAGAATGAGCACCACGCTGCGCCCATAATGCCGCCCCAAAAAGCGGTAGCCCGCCATGCCGCTGCCCAAGAGCCCGAGGCTGGTGTAGAACACGCTGGCAAAACGCGCGGCGGAATAGGCATCGGCTGCC
>CAUQDE010000191.1:0-4106 GCA_963516425.1 uncultured Kingella sp. | reverse complement strand
TGCCCAGCCGCGCCCCCGAATTTATGATTAACGGCGGCTTGTGGCACGGGCAATCACTACACGAGCTTTATCAAAAAGCCCATATGCCGTGGGATTGGCACGCGCCCCTGTTTGACTACGCCCGCGAAATCGGCATCACCCTATTCAGCTCCCCCTTTGACTTCACCGCCGTTGATTTGCTGGAACGCCTGAACGCCCCCGCCTACAAAATCGCCTCGTTTGAAGCCATTGATTTGCCGCTCATCCGCTACGTCGCCCAAACAGGCAAGCCCATGATTATCTCCACCGGTATGGCAAACGCCGACGAAATCGCCGAAGCCATCGCCACCGCCCAAGACAACGGCTGCACGCAACTGGTCGTGCTGCATTGCGTCAGCGGCTACCCCGCCCCCGCCGCCGATTACAACCTGCGCACCTTGCCCGACATGGCAGCGCGTTACGGCACACTCGTTGGCTTGTCCGACCACACGCTCGACAACACCACCGCCATCGTCAGCGTCGCCTTGGGCGCGTGCGTCATCGAAAAACACTTCACGCTAGACCGCAACGGCGGCGGCGCAGACGACAGCTTCTCGCTAGAACCCGCCGATTTAGCCGCCCTCTGCCGCGACAGCCGCACCGCATGGCAAGCGCTCGGGCGCGTGGAATACGGCTTAAAATCCAGCGAACAAGGCAACGCGCAATTTCGCCGCTCGCTGTATTTTGTGCGCGATATGCAAGCGGGCGATGTCGTTACCGCCGATTGCATCCGCAGCGTGCGCCCTGGTTTTGGTTTGCCACCCAAGTTTTATGACGATTTAATCGGCAAGCGGGTAACGCGCGATATTGCCGCCAACACCAAAACCAGTTGGGATTGCTTTGAGGCAGCCTGAAAAACCAAATACAAACCATAACAAGGCAGCCTGAAACACCCAAACCGTTTTTCAGGCTGCCTCAACAAAATCAGGAGAAAACAACATGACCACCCCGCCCAAACAAATCCGCGCCGTGTACACCGACACCACCATCCGCGTCTATCAGGCATACAGCGATGCCATTGCCGATACCGCGCTGGCAGCGGGGCGGTTTGTGTCGCCACCGTTTAAAATGGAGCGCATGACATGGATTAAGCCCTCTTTCCTATGGATGATGTACCGCGCAGGCTGGGGCGGCAAAGACGACAACCAAAAACGCATTCTGGCGATAGACATCAGCCGCAGCGGCTTTGAATGGGCATTGCGCCACGCCTGCCTGAGCCATCCGCCCGCAGGCATGGACAACGAAACATGGCAGCAAATGAAAGCCGCCCACCCCGTCCGCATCCAATGGGACCCCGAACGCAGCCTGAAACTAGAACCGCTGCCGTACCGCAGCATCCAAATCGGGCTAACAGGCGAAGCCGTGCCGCGCTATGTAAACGAATGGATACAAAACATCAGCGAAATCACCGATTTGGCGCAAAAAATCCACGCGCTGATTGCCCAAGACAAGCTCGCCGCCGCGCAAGCCCTGCTGCCGCCCGAGCGCGTTTACCCTTTTAACTGGGAGACAGAATTTCAGGCAGCCTGAAACGCCCAAATCCTTTTTCAGGCTGCCTCTAACCCTTGTAAACGAGGAAACCCAAAATGTTCCCCATGCCCAAACCGTTTATCCTCGCCGCCCCGCTTGCCCTACTGCTCATCCCCCCATCGCCCAAGCCAAACCGCCCGCCAGCCTTAACGACTGCCAAGCCTATATCCAATTTCTCTCGCAGGTGTACCACTACACCAGCACCTGCGGCGCAACGCACGGCAAAAGCGTAGCCGCGCGGGTGGAGCGCAAAAAAGCCCAATTCTACGGCTATCAAACCCTCTGCCTGATTAAATTCGGCATGACGCGCGACAGGGAAAGCGCGTGGAGCGAGCAAGCCCTAGCCGAATACGATGCCGCCATCAGGCAGCAATACCAAATCGCCAACAACGACAGCGATGCCGCACGCGAACAAAAAGCCACCGCGTTTTGCCAAGGCGAACGCGCCAATATGACCACGCTGATTAAGCAGCAGTTTCAATAATCCGCATTAAGGCAGCCTGAAACCACCCAATAGCATTTTCAGGCTGCCGCTAACACTCGTAAACAAGGAAACCCAAAATGTCCATCACCCCCAAACCACTTATCCTCGCCGCGCTGCTGCTTGCCGCGCCGTTTATCCAAGCCAAACCGCCTGTCAATTTAAACGACTGCAAGGCGCACGCCCAAAACATAGTGCAGGTTTACGCCGTTGCCATCGCTTGCGAAAAAACCCAAGATGCCGAGCTGGAAGAACTGGTTACAAGATTCGCCCCAGCAAACGAAGACTATTTGGATGCCTGCCAAAAGCTGGGCTTAACGCGCGAAACGCAAAAAGCGTGGTTTCAAGCCGAAGAGAAAAGAGTGGAACGGCTGCTGGCGAGCCGATACAAAATCAGCCCGTCCGATTCTGACAAGGCGCGCGAGCAAAAAACCGCCGCCTATTGCCAAGACGAGCTGCCACGTTTGAAAAAACGCTTGCAACGGCTGTTTCAATAACCCGCGCATAAAAGGCAGCCTGAAACCACCCCCAACAGCATTTTCAGGCTGCCTCTTGACCCTACCCCCGAGTAAACCTTTATTCTCGCCCCATCTTAATCCACAAGAGGAAGCCAAATGTCCACCCAACACATCAATTTGCAAATTGACGGCATGACCTGCCAAGCCTGCGCCAGCCGCATTGAAAAAGTGCTCAACAAAAAAGACTTCGTTGCCAACGCCAGCGTGAACTTTGCGGGCGAAACCGCGCAAGTGGAATACGACGACGCGCAAACCACGCCCGAAGAGCTGATGCAAATCATCCAGAAAACAGGTTATCAGGCTGCCCTTAAAACCAGCGCGTTGCCCGAAAGGCAGCCTGAAAACGCAAACCTATGGCGCAGCCATTGGCGTACTTGGCTACTGCTGATTCTTGCCGCGCCGTTTATGCTCGGCATGGTGGGGATGCTGTTTGGCTCGCACGCGCTGATGCCGCCCGCTTGGCTGCAAATTGCCCTTGCCAGCATCGTGCAGCTTTGGCTCGCCATTCCATTTTACAAAAGCGCGATTGCCAGCGTGCGCGGCGGCTTGGCAAATATGGATGTGCTGGTTTCCATCGGCACGCTGGCGATTTATCTCTATTCCATCGGCATGATGCTGGCGGGGCATCCTGTGCACCATGTTTACTTTGAAGCGGGCGTGATGGTGATTGCGTTTGTGTCGCTAGGCAAATTTTTGGAAGAGCGCACCAAACGCGGCAGCCTCAACAGCTTGGGGCTGATGATGCAGCTTACGCCACGCCAAGTAACCGTGTTGCGCGGCACGCAATGGCAGCCTGAAAAGCTGGAAAACGTGCAAATCGGCGACACGCTGCGCGCCGTGCAGGGCGAGCGCATCGCGGCGGATGGCGTGGTTATCGCAGGCGAAGCGTGGGCAGACGAAAGCCATTTAACAGGCGAGAGCCAACCTGTTTACAAAACCGCAGGCAGCAAAGTGCTGGCGGGGTCTATCCTATCGGGCAGCGTGGACTACCGCGCCGAGCAGTTGGGCAGCAACACGCTGTTGGGCGACATGATGACCGCGCTATCAGACGCGCAAGGCAGCAAAGCCCCCATCGCGCGGCTGGCAGATAAAGCCGCCGCCGTGTTTGTGCCCACCGTTTTATCCATCGCCGCGCTTACCTTTATCGCCACATGGCTGTTTACAGGCAGCGCAACAAAAGCCCTTGTGCACGCCGTTGCCGTGCTGGTGGTGGCTTGCCCGTGTGCGCTCGGTTTGGCAACGCCCGCCGCCATCATGGCAGGCATGGGCGTTGCCGTGCGACATGGCGTGTGGTTCAAAAACGCCGCCGCGATGGAACAAGCGGGGCATATTGACACCGTGGTGCTGGACAAAACAGGCACGCTCACCCAAGGCAAGCCCGACATCGCCGCCATCTGGACTGCGCCGAATATCAGCGAAGATACGCTGTTTCAGGCTGCCGCCGCCGTGGAGCAACACGCCGCCCATCCGCTTGCCAAAGCCATCGTGTCGCACGCCGCCGAGCGCGGCATCGCCATCCCCACCGCCACGCAGCCTGAAACCGAAGCAGGCGCAGGCTT
>CAUQDE010000190.1:0-4123 GCA_963516425.1 uncultured Kingella sp. | reverse complement strand
ATGGGCGACAACGACGGCAGCCAGGCCGCCGCCCACGGCCTTGCCCTGCGCGGACAAAGCGTAACCCTGCCCGAAAAAGCCAGCGAGCAATACGACTTAATCGTGATCGGCGCAGGATTAAGCGGTTTGACCGCCGCCTATCTCTACCAAAAATCGCGCCCCAAAGCCAAAATCCTGCTGCTGGACGCGCACCAAGATTTCGGTGGACACGCCATCCGCAACGAATTTCGCGCCAACGGCAAACTCATCTTGGGCTACGGCGGCAGCGAATCCATCGATTCCCCCAAAACAGGCTATTCGCGCCAAGCCAAGCAACTCTTGCGCGACTTAGGCATTGATTACACCAAATTCAACCGCTATTTTGACCAAGCCTTATACGAGAAAAAATGGGGCTTGAAAGAAGGCGTGTTCTTCGACGAAGCCACCTTCGGCAAAAACGCCGTAGTGGCAGGGCAGCCTGAAACCGGCAACGCCCAATCCGCCACCGTTATCGCGCAGTTCCCCCTGTCCGAAGATGCCCGCGCCGCGCTCACCGCGCTTTACACCAAACCCGCCGACTACTGGCAGGGCAAAAGCAAACGCGAGCGCACCGAGCTTGCCCACAGCACCAGCTACTACGATTTCCTGAAAAACACCGCCAAGCTGCCCGAAAGCGCCCTGAACTACCTCACCCAAATCAGCAGCGAATACTGGGGCATTTCCATCCACGCCATTTCCGTTTATTCCGCGCTGGAAGACGGTTACCCCGGCGTGCAAAACCTGAAATTGAGCCATAAAGCCCACGCCGAAGAGCCGTATATCTACCACTTCCCCGATGGCAACGCCTCTATCGCCCGCCTGTTGGTGCGCAAACTCATCCCCGGCATCGCCAAAGGCAACAGCATGGAAGACATCGTTACCGCACAGTTTGATTACGGCAAACTGGACTTGCCCGCCAACAACGTCCGCATCCGCCTCAACAGCACCGCGCTGATTGTGCAGAACACGGCAAACGGCGTGGCGGTTGCCTACAAAACCCCAAGCAGCCAAGACTTGGTGCGCGCCGATGCTGCAAAATGCATTTTCGCGGGACACAGCGCACTGGCGGCGAAAATCATGCCCGAAATGCCCGAAGCGCAAAAAACGGCGGAACTGAGCAACTCGCGCACGCCGATGGTTTATGCCAACGCGCTGGTGAAAAACGCCCGCGCCTTCAAGAAACTGGGCGTGCACCGCCTGTATTCGCCCACCGCGTTCTTCTGCGACGTGAAGCTCGACGACCCCGTGAGCATCGGCGATTACCAATTCGCCAAAACGCCTGACGAGCCGATTGTGATCCACATGGCGCACATCGCCACCGCCACCGAAGGCAAAACGCCGCAGGAAATGTATAAAAAAGGGCGCGGCAAGCTGGCAGGCATGAAGTTTGACGAAATTAAAGAAGAAATGCTCAAACAGCTTCGCGCCATCTACGCGCTGGCGGGCGAAAATCTGGACGACAACCTGCTGGACGTTTCCATCAACCGCTGGTCGCACGGATACAGCTACGAGCGGCTGGATTTGTTCAACACCGAGCGCAACGCGGCGGACACCACCGCGCAAATGCAAAAACGCTTGGGCAATATTTTGATAGCGGGCAGCGATGTGGCTTGGAAGCCGTATGTGCAAGACGCGATTGACCAAGCGTATCGCGCGGTAAAAGAAGCCTTGGCGTAACAGCATCGTCATAAATGAGGCAGCCTGAAAACGGATAATCGCGTTTTCAGGCTGCCTTCCTCTTCCGCCCAACCCCCTTTCAGGCTGCCCCATGCCCCGTTATCTCACCCCCGCCGAAATCGCCCTGATTCGCCTTATCTTCCAACACGCGCTGGATTATGCCGCCATCCGCATCCACGGGCGCCGCTACCTGCCGCTGCAAAACGCCTGCACCGCCATGTCGCCCAACGGACACAGCTATTACCCCCGCCCACTATACCGCGCCGATTTTGCCCACGGCACATGGCAAGAACGCCACCTGTTTATCCACGAATGCAGCCACATCTGGCAACACCGCCTCGGCTACCCCGTCCGCCGCTGCGGCGTTTGCCTTGCGCTGCAAGGCGGCTACATCGCCCACCGCGCCTACCGCTACCAACACCTGCTCGCCAGCCGGCACGATTTGGCGCAGTTCAACATGGAGCAGCAGGCGCAAATCATCGCCGATTTTTTCACGCAAAAAATGCAGCATGGACACGAAGATGCCGCGCTCAAACGCGTGTTGCAGCGCTTTTTGCACAATCCTGCTGATGCGGGTTTGTTGCCGCGCAGGATGAGGCTGTAATTTTACTTACCGTGTTGCCAATAAAAAACCGAATGCTTGAACATTCGGTTTGTTGTTTCAGGCTGCCCATGCCATCCGTCAGAGGCAGCCTGAAAATCATTTTATCAACGGAATACCATGCCGCCATCGGTCAAAATGGTTTGCCCTGTGATGTAATCCGAATCGGGCGACGATAGGAACGACACCAAGCAAGCCACGTCTTCGGGCTGTTGCGGGCGACCCGCCAAAATGCCGGCGGTGAATTCCGTCCACGCTTGTTTGGGTTTATAGCCTTTGTGTTGCACGAACGCCGCGTCGATACGCTCCCACATCGGCGTATCGGCAACGCCAGGGCAATAAGCGTTCACGCGGATATTGTATTGCGCCAATTCTTTGGCCGTGGAATGCGTGAACGAGCGCACGGCGTGTTTGGTGGCGGAATACAGGCTGAGCATTTCGTAGGATTCGTGCCCCGCGATGCTGCACGCGTTGATGATTTTGCTGATAGTTTTTTGTTTTTTCATTTGCTCGGCGGCGGCTTGCGTGCCAAAAATCACGCCTTTGATGTTTACGCCCAGCACGCGGTCAATTTCGGCTTCGTCCAGCGACAGGAACGTGCCCACCGATTCCACGCCCGCGTTGTTCACCCACACATCCAAGCGTCCGAACGCTTTAACGGCTTCTTCGGCAAGGCGAAATTGGTCGGCGCGGTTGGCAACGTTGCCTTGCACGGCGATGTTTTGCCAGCCTTTTTGGTCAAATTCGGCTTTGACTTTGGCAAGATTGTCGGCGTTGATGTCGTGCAACACCACGGCAAAACCGTCCTGCGCCAAGCGGGTGGCGATGGCTTTGCCCAAACCTGCGGCCGAACCGGTTACGACGGCGACTTTTTTATCAGACATGATGAACCTCTCTTTCGGCAGCCTGAAAGGGCTGCGCGGTTAGTTGAAAAAGTAAACCATTGTTTCTATTGAGTGCTTGTTGCAACTCGTTTTCAATTATAGCTTTTTGGCGCAACAGCGTAAACCAAAGGCAGCCTGAAAACGGGATATTCAGGCTGCCTTTGATATGGGGCAGGGAAAGGGTGAATGCTTGAGCTGTTGGCATGGGAAATAAGGCGGGTGAACGCGTTTTCAAGCTGCCTCAACCATACGGCTAACGCTCAATCAAACCAGTTCGCCGCTTAGCGAGAAGGTTCGCGCATCGGTGATTTCAATCTCCACCATCTGATTAATCAGCGACACATCGCCGTAAAAGTTCACCACGCGGTTGTTGGCGGTGCGCGCTTGTAGCTGGTCGGGGTCTTTTTTGGAGATGCCTTCCACCAGGCAGCGCTGCACGGTGCCGAGCATGGTTTGGTTGATGCGGGCGGTTTCGGCTTCGATGACTTCGTTCAGCGCTTCAAGGCGGCGCACTTTTTCGGCGTGCGGCGTGTCGTCGGGCAGGTTGGCGGCGGGCGTGCCGGGGCGGGGGCTGTAAATAAACACGAAGCTCAAATCGAAGGCGATGTCTTTCACCAGCTTTAAGGTTTGCTCAAATTCGCGCTCGGTTTCGCCGGGGAAGCCGACGATAAAGTCGGAGCTTAGGCACAAATCGGGGCGGATGGCGCGCAGTTTGCGGATGATGGATTTGTATTCCAGCGCGGTGTAGCCGCGTTTCATGGCGGAGAGCACGCGGTCGGAGCCGCTTTGAATCGGCAGGTGCAGATGCGATACGAGCTTGGGCAGGTCGCGGTAGCATTCGATGATGGCATCGGTGAATTCGCGCGGGTGGCTGGTGGTGAAGCGCAGGCGCTCGATGCCGGGGATTTCGTGGACAATGCGCAGCAGGGTGGCGAAGTCGCAG
>CAUQDE010000189.1:0-4134 GCA_963516425.1 uncultured Kingella sp. | reverse complement strand
TGACGATATTGGTGTCCAGCCATATTTTGTCGGAGCTGGACGAATATTGCAGCCACATGCTCGTGATTAAGCAGGGGCGGATTCAGGCGTTCCAAGCCCTGCACGGCGAAGGGCAGCCTGAAACGCAAACGGTGCGCCTGCGTTTTGCTAACCGCACGGCGGCGGAGCTGGCGGCGGCGGTGCGTGCGTTGGCGGCGGTGCAATCGGCAGAAGCAATCGGCGATGCCTTGCACGTTGTCTTGCCTGCGGGCAATTTGGCGTGCGCGGCTTTGCTGCGCGATTTGGTGCAGCGCGAATGCCCCGTGTGCGCGCTAGAATCGGTGCGCACTTCGCTGTTGGAAAGCTATCAAAACACGTTGAATATTCAAAGGGATAAACCATGAACACGCCCCATATTAAATCGCCCAAAATTTGGGTAAACGCCGAATTTCAACGCCTGCTGTGGCTCAATCTAAGCTGGGGCATGATTGCGGGCGTGGCAATTATTTACACGCTGTTTGCCTTTGCCAAAGATGATTACCGCGCTTGGCACAACCATTTGGCAAACATTGGCGGCATAGGCTTAATGCTTTCTGCCATCGCAGGCTTTGTGTTGGTGGAACGCAGCCTGAAAAACGATATTGCCGCCAATGCGTTTGACCAATTGCGGATGTCGTCGCTGTCGCCTTGGCAAATGGTGTATTCGCGCATCATCGCCGCGCCCACCGTGGCTTGGACGGGGTTTTTCATCGGCTGGTTTTTCATCGGCTGCGCCTATTTTTTTGGCAACAACCGCGGCACAACGCCTGCCGAATCGGTGTGCTTTCTGTTGACGATGCCCTTTGCCGCGTGGACATTTGCTTGCGCGGTGCTCGCCAACGCTTTGCAGTTCGGGCGCGGCAACCGGCAATATTCGGGCGCGGTGATTCAGCTAATTTTGGCGTTTGTGGTGTGGAGTGTATTTATGTCGGACAGTGTTGATGCGCTGCGCGCTGTTTTTCCGTATGACCTTGAAAGCCAGCAATACACCAACCCGTATTATTCTATTGACGATGTGAGCACGCCGTTTACGCTGCTGATTTCATCCGTTATCACGGCTTTGCTCGCCAGCATCGCGGTGCGCGCGATTATGGCGTGGAAACTGCATTTGCAATCGCCGCGCTTTACCCTGTTGCTGCTGGCGATGGTGTCGCCCATTGTGTATTTTTGGGCGATGGCGGATAAAGAAGCATTGCTGTTTTTGCTGGCGCAGCATTATGCGCTGCTGGGCTTTTTGTCGCTGGTAACGCAAGATAATCGCCATTTTGGCAAATGGAAAAGCTGGCGCGAATTGCCCGTGTGGCTGGTGGCGTTTCCGCTGGCGATGTTGGCTTCCGCGCTGCTGGGCGGCGGGGCGTTGCTAGCGCCGTTTATGCAGATTTTGCTGTTTGCCGCGATTGCCTTGCTGTGCAGCAATATCTTGTCGCTGCGCTATAACGCGGTTACGCTGGCGTTGTCGGTGTTTTTGCTGCTGCGCGGGCTGTGGGCGATGTTGTCGTAGTAGGCAGAGGCAGCCTGAAAGTGGGGTGTTAAAATGTTTTCAGGCTGCCTCTCGCATCCAATTTAAAGGCAGTTTGAAAATGAAATGGAGCATCGGCGGCTTGCCGACAAATAGTCGTCATTCAATCGGCAGCCTGAAACGCAGTTCAGCCCAGCCCAACCCATCCTTCCGTTTTCAGGCTGCCCTGCCATCCATTAAAAGGCAGCCTGAAAACCCCATTCTCTCCATTTCCGTTTCACTACGTAAACCATCTCCCAACTCAACCCAAAGGAACCCTCATGCAAAGCTCCGTTCTCCAAACCGCCCTCGCCCACCGCTCCATACGCAAATTCAAACCGCAAGCCATCCGTGCCGACACCCTGCGCGCCGTGTTGGAAGCGGGGCAAGCCGCGTCGTCGTCCAGCTTTATGCAAATCGTCAGCATCATCCGCGTGAGCGACCCTGCCATCCGCGCGCAAATCCGCCCCATCTGCGCCGCAGGCGGCAAAGGCGGGCAAAGCTATGTGGAAACCGCGCCCGAATTCATCGTGTTCTGCGCCGACACCACGCGCTATGCCCACTTCGTTCCCGATGCCCAGCTGGATTGGACCGAAGTCTTGCTGATTGGCGCGGTGGACGTGGGTATTTTCGCGCAAAACGTGCTGCTCGCCGCCGAAAGCATCGGGCTGGGCGGCGTGTTTATCGGCAGCATCCGCAACGATTTAGCCCGCGTGGGCGAGATGTTGGGTTGCCCACAAGGCGTGGTGCCGATTGTAGGGCTGTGCTTGGGTTACCCCGACCAAACGCCGATGCGCCGCGAACGCCTGCCGTTGGATGCGATTTTGTCGGAAAACCGTTTTCAGGCTGCCTCTGCCGCCGATTTGCAAGCCTACAACGACAACGTGCAAGCCTATTACCGCACGCGCGATGGCGTAGCGCAAATGGACTGGGCGCAACAAATCCGCAACCAATTTTGCCACGAAGTGCGCCCCGATTTGCTGCGCTATTTGCAAGCGCAGGGCTTTGCCAAACGATAGGCAGCCTGAAAAACAATATGAAGCTGCGATGCTCCATCGGTTTCAGACTGCCTCATATAAAAGCATCAGCCCAAACAAAAGCAGCCTGAAAACGTCTCCAACATCGTTTTCAGGCTGCCTTTATCACTTCAATCAACCGCGTGGTTTACGCTGGCATCTCACCGCAGGCTCCACCGCCACAGGGGTCAATTCGCCTTGCGCCCCCACCTCAAACACGCTCACACCGCAGCTGCGCCCCTTGCTGCCTACTATCTCATAATCATGCCCCGCCTGTGGCACAAACGACGCAATGTTAGACGAACACGAGCCTTCATACTGGGTAATCGTGTGCGTAGATGTATGCATCGTGTGGATTAAGCCAATATAAAACGTTTGCGCGTTCACAGGCTTGCCCGCAGGCACGGCAAATTCGCGGAAAAACGCCCGCGAAGCCAGCCCATTCATTTTGCCCACATTTTTGCTGATTTCCGTTTCAGGAATGCCCATGCTTTGGCTACTGGATGCGCCCACCAGCGAGCCAAACGCATCGCCCAGCGAGCCGCCCACGCCAATTTTTGTGCCTTTGCGGTTGGTGTCGCAATCAATGCCCGTGTAGGCATAGCTCGGTTTGCCGTTTTGCCCATACAGGCGAATCCGCGCTTGGCTTTGGCTGTCGTAGCCCGCAGACGATTTTTGGTGAACAGGCGCATTGCTGGTGCAAGCCGCCAGCAACACAAGACTGGATAGATAAAGCAATTTCATAAAATTCCCTTTGTTTACAAGGTTAAACATCATTTCAGGCTGCCTCATATACACGCACAGAGGCAGCCTGAAAACTTATTGCACAATATTTTCCACCACGCTCCCATCCGCCCGATACAACACAGGCGCGTGATTATTTTCCACCACATCACGCGTAACCACCACCTTCGCTACATCCTTCAAATCAGGCAACGCATACATCGTTTCCAACAACACGCGCTCCACAATGGAACGCAAGCCGCGCGCCCCCGTTTTGCGTTTCATCGCCAGCGCAGCAATTGCCGCAAGCGCATCGGGTTCAAATTGCAAATCCGCGTTTTCCATCGCAAACAAGGCTTGGAACTGCTTCACCAGCGCGTTTTTCGGCTCGGTCAAAATCCGCACCAACGCCGCCTCGTCCAATTCCGCCAAGCTCGCCAACACAGGCAAACGCCCAATCAATTCGGGAATCAAGCCGAATTTAATCAAATCCTCGGGCTCAACTTGGGCAAACAATTCGCTGATGTTCGCGTTGTCGTCTTTGCTGTGCACCTGCGCGCCAAAGCCGATGCCGCCCTGCTCCGTGCGCTGGCGGATGACCTTATCCAAGCCCGCAAACGCGCCGCCGCAAATAAACAAAATGTTAGACGTGTCCACGCTGATAAACTGCTGATTCGGATTGCGGCGCCCACCTTGCGGCGGCACGCTGGCAATCGTCCCCTCCACCAGTTTTAACAACGCCTGCTGCACGCCCTCGCCCGACACATCGCGCGTAATTGACGGGCTGTCGGATTTGCGCGAAATCTTGTCAATCTCGTCAATATACACAATGCCGCGCTGCGCCTTTTCCACATTAAAATCGCAATTGCCCAACAGCTT
>CAUQDE010000188.1:0-4135 GCA_963516425.1 uncultured Kingella sp. | reverse complement strand
CGCGGCGCAGTATTACCACCCCGAGCGCAGCGATGGCACGCTGATTGGGCATCATAGCCACCACACCATCCACGACCCGTTTTACCGCGTGGGGCTGACGGATTTAACCGTACACGTTAATTTTAGCGACCTCGCCGAGGCGGGCTGCGCGGCGGGTTTGGACTTAATCGGCTACACCAGCCAAGCCGCTTTTTTATACAATTTGGGCATTTTGGATTTGCTCGCGGCGCAGTTCCCGCAAACCGACACGCCCAGCTATTTTCAGGCTGCCCAAGCGGTTAATACGCTGACCGCGCAGCACGAGATGGGCGAATTGTTTAAAGTGATGGCTTTTGGCAGGGGCGTGGAGGTGGATTGGCGGGGGTTTGCGCGAGGGGATATGTGCCATAAGCTGTGAACGGGGGTTCAGGCTACTGATATGTATTGCGGATTGCGCTTGCGCGGTTCAATAAAGGCAGCCTGAAACCTGCACCAACCACGCAACCGATGGCGCGGCGGCGGTTCGCCGACATCTTGCCCGCCCGTAAAACAAGCCGTCGCCGCTCCATTTTAGATTTCAGGCTGCCTCAAACGCCTGATGCAGCCTGAAAAACAAAACGTTTAGCCCGCGCTCGCGCTTACCGCAAAGCGCAAACCCATTTTCAGGCTGCCTAACGTAACCATTTACCACACCGCTCCGCCCCATTTAGGCAGCCTGAAAACACCCTCCACAACACCCATCCAACCAAGAGACCCCACCATGCCCCTTTGCATCATCCCCGCGCGCGGCGGCAGCAAACGCATCCCCCGCAAAAACATCAAACCGTTCAACGGCAAACCCATGATTGCGCACAGTATCGCCGCCGCCCAGCTTTCAGGCTGCTTTTCCCAAATCATCGTTTCCACCGACGACCCCGAAATCGCCGCCATCGCCCAACAATACGGCGCAAGCGTCCCATTCACGCGCCCGCACGAACTCGCCAACGACTACGCCACCACAGGCGCAGTCATTGCCCACGCCGTGCAATGGATGCAACAACACGGCTGGCAAGGCAACGCCGCCTGCTGCCTTTACGCCACCGCGCCATTTGTGCAACCCCATGATTTGCAACAAGGTTTCGCTGCGCTCGCCCAAGAGTGCACCGACTACGCATTCAGCATCACCAGCTTCCCCTTTCCCATCCAACGCGCCCTAAAACTGCACGCGGGCAACCAAGTCGCCATGTTCCAACCCGAAAACTTCGCCGTACGCAGCCAAGACCTTGCCGAAGCATGGCACGACGCAGGGCAATTCTACTGGGGCACAACCGCTGCATGGCTCGCGCAAAAACCCATTTTCAACAGCCACAGCATTGGCATCAAAATCCCCCGCCACCGCGTGCAAGACATTGACACGCCCGAAGATTGGATTCGCGCCGAAATTTTGTATCGCGTGCTGCAAGAGCAAGCAAGCGAATAAACCGTTTTCAGGCTGCATCTTTACTCAACGCCAATAAGCAGCCTGAAAAAATAAAACCGCTTGATGCTGAGCCAACTGAGTAAATCGGCTTTTCAGGCTGCCTAATCTATCGCAACAGGTTGATGCTACTGCTTTCTCCCCTACGTCCAGCCGAACAGAGCGTCCTTTTTTCGGGAAAAAGCGTGCGCTTGTTCGACGACGCGCGCAGCGCGGCTAGTTCGCACGCGCCGAAAAAAGGATGCGGAGTAAGGGAAGTCTGCGAAGCAAACCTGCACGTCGGGGTCACCTTTCTTTGCTTTGAACCTGTATTCATTATCCACACGAATAGATTTTGCGTCATAAAAGCATGGAACAAGGCGCAAAGCGCAGCAAGGTTGAATACCTTGCGAGCATTTACAACGCCGTAGCCATGCTTTTAGGGCGTGAAAGCTATCGTGTGGATAATGAATGCAGGTTCACACTTTGGCGAAGCAAAGAAAGTAAGTCGCCTGCGCCGCGATAAGGCGCAAAGGCAAACGCATCACCAATGTTTACCGAAACACAGCTAATGCTATTCTGATTTCACAGAACTTCGTTTCAAACTGCTCCCCAAAAGGTCTCCCATGCAATTCCTTATCCGCGCAGACGCATCGCTGCAAATCGGCAGCGGACACATCATGCGCTGCCTTACCCTTGCCCACAAGCTGCGCCAACACCACCACCGTGTTGCCTTCATCACCCGCGCCCATCAAGGACACCTTGCCGATGCCATCCGCCAGCAAGACTTTGACTGCATCCTGCTGCCCCTGCCCAACAGCGCAACCCCGTTCGCCCCCCCCCAAAGGCAGCCTTGCCCCTTTGTCCAAATCTTTGATTTGGGTATAAAGGGGTATGCCGCAGCGCAACGCGCAAGGCTGAAAACACAAGCCCTCCCCCACGCCGCATGGCTCTCCACCACCCAAGCGCAAGACCTAGCCAACTGCGCCCCCCACATCCGCGCCCTCGCCCCCGACTGGATAATCTGCGACCACTACGCCCTATCCGCCCCGTGGCACACCGCCGCCCGCGCCATCAGCCGCAGCAAAATCATGGTCATCGACGACCTGCACGACCGCCCACACGATGCCGACCTGCTGCTGGACCAAAACCACGCCCACACCGCCCGCGACTACTCCCGCCTTGTCCCCCCAAGCTGCCGCATCCTAGCAGGCACCCGCTACGCCCTCCTGCGCGACGAATTCGCCCAGCACCGCGCCACCAGCTTGCACCAACGCGCTGAATCCCAATTAAGGCAGCCTGAAACCGCATTGCCGCAAAATCCAAACACCCAAACCCTCCTGATTAACCTCGGCGGCGTAGACAAAGACAACCACACCCTAGCCGTGCTGCAAGCCCTATCCGCCTACGTTTCAGGCAGCCTGAAAACCAGTGCAGCCGAAACGCACCAACCCCCGCCCCTCCGCGCCACCATCATCATGGGCGCCACCGCCCCCCATCTCGCCAGCGTCCGACACTACGCTGCCACCGCCCCCTACCCCAGCCAAGTCATCGCCAACGCCCCCAACATGGCAGAACTCATGACCCAAGCCACATGGGCCATCGGCGCAGCAGGCAGCACCTCGTGGGAGCGCTGCGCCCTCGGCGTGCCCACCCTGCTCCTCACCATCGCCGACAACCAACGCCCCATCGCCGCCCAACTGCAAAGCGCAGGCGCAGCTCTCGCCCTAGAAGCCAACCAAATCCCCCGCCCCGCCTTCCAAGCCGCCCTCGCCCACCTGATGCAGCCTGAAAACCAACACCGCATCAGCCAAGCCGCCGCCCAACTATGCGATGCCCACGGCGCAGAGCGCGTCGCCCGACACCTCGCCCAGCTCGCCACCGCCCCCCAAGCCAACCTGCGCCCCGCCACCGCCGCCGACTGCGACCGCATCCACACATGGCGCAACCACCCCAGCATCCGCCGCATGATGTTCAACCCCGACCCCATCCCCCTACCCCAACACCAAACATGGTTCGCCGCCCAGCTCACCAACCCCAACTTCAAAATGTACGTTTACACGCTGAACGGCACGCCGCAAGGCTACGGCAGCCTGAAACGCATCGCGCCAAACGAATACGAATGGGGTTTCTACCTCGCCCCCGATTGCCCGCGCGGCAACGGCAGCATCCTCTGCACCCTGCTGCTGCAACGCGCCTTCGGCGAACTGGGCGCAAGCACCGTGCACGGGCAAGCCCTGCGCCACAACGCCGCCAGCATCGCCCTGCACCGCAAACTCGGTTTCAGGCAGCCTGAAAACAGCCTGCACGACGACAACATCGTCCCATTTGAACTACACGCCGGCGAAGCTTGGCAATAATCCTGCTTCCCACCAACCCAAAGGCAGCCTGAAAACAAAATCACACACGTTTTCAGGCTGCCTTATCTCAATCGTATTCCTCACACATGGAGCGTCGGCGGCTCGCCGACATTTTGCCAATCAGCAACACCATGTTAAGTAGATTATATGGTTCATGTGAAGCCAAAATTTGCATTCTTTACACTTATTTACATTTGCTTTAAACGCAACAAAACACAGGTAATTTTGCCCGTACCTGATCTATTTTTGCCACCCTTTTAATTTGCCATTTTCACGCGTAACACCGCGTACCACTTTTTGAGTTGTGGTTATGAACTGGCTTTGTAGTTTGCATCAAACGGTTTTTTGGTTTTGTAGATGT
>CAUQDE010000187.1:0-4174 GCA_963516425.1 uncultured Kingella sp. | reverse complement strand
TCGGGCGTGATGCCTTGTTTTTCGGCGGCAAGCATGATGGGCGTGCCGTGGGTGTCGTCGGCGCAGCAGTAGTAGCATTCGTGCCCGCGCGATTTTTGAAAACGCACCCAGATGTCGGTTTGGATGTGTTCCACCATGTGCCCGAGGTGGATGGCGCCGTTGGCATAGGGCAGCGCGGAGGTGACGAGAATTTTGCGTTTTGAAGTCATGATTTTGCGTTTCCGGTGATGAATTGGGAAAAGAGACGGATTATAGCGAAAATCGGCTCGGGCTGCCTTGCGCTGTGGGCTGCCATTTGGCACGCGCCGCCTTTTTATGCCCAAGGGCTGAAACCGATTACAATCCGCGCTTTGTTTAACCGCGAAAAAGGTTTCATAATGAAAAACGGTTTTTTCTTTTTATCGGCGACGGCGCTGTTGGCGGCGTGTGCGGGTGCAACATCGCCGCAAAAGGCTGTCAACCAAGAACCGCCCCTCGGCACGCCCAATCCCGCTTCGGTGTTTTGCGTGCAACAAGGCGGCAAATCGGTTATCCGCAAGGATGAGGGCGGCAACGAATACGGCGTGTGCGTGTTCCCCGACGGCAAGGAAGTGGACGAATGGGAATATTTCCGCGCGCATAATAAATAATGCACATCATGCCAAAGGCAGCCTGAAAACGCGTTTTGCTCGTTTTCAGGCTGCCTTTTTGTTGGTGGGCATCAAGCTTGCTTTTTCAGGCTGCATCTAATGCGCTCGGCTGGCAAGCTGCAGAATGTGGCATAATCGGGCTATTGTTTACCAAGGAGTCAAACCATGTCGCTTTCTATTGCTAACTATATGTTATACATCGGTTATATGCTCGCCAGCGTGGCGATGGCGGTGCTGTTTTCGCTCACTTATTTGCTGATTACGCCCGTGCGCGAGTTGCATTTGATTAAGCAGGGCAATGTGGCGTGCGCTTTGTCGTTTGGCGGCGCGTTGCTGGGCTTTTGCTTGGCGCTGGCTTCAGCGATGACGCATAGCTTGAATATTTTGGATTTTATTTTGTGGAGCGCAGGCGCGGCGATTGTGCAGATTGGCACGTATTTCGCTGCCACGCGACTGGTACCCGATGCTTCGCGCGAATTGCAGCAGAATAATATTGCCGTGGGCGCGTTGTATTGCGCGTTGTCGCTGGCGATTGGCGTGTTGAACGCGGCGTGTTTGGTGGACGGCTGAGCCATGAAAGGCAGCCTGAAATCATCCACACCGCTTGACGCTACGGCAACCGAAAGCGTGGTGCGCGGCAAGACGCACGCTCTGGCAAAACCGCTTTTCAGGCTGCCTTGTGCGCCGCAAATTCTTTTTACAGATTAACAGCTTCCGCTTAAAATCTGCCCTGCAAAATCTGCTCCAACCCCAAAACCAAAGGAAAAACCATGATTATGAGCTTTATCCGCAAGCAGTTTATTGATGTTATCCAATGGGAAAACCCTGATGAAAACACGCTGGTATGGCGTTTTCCCGTTGCCGATCAGGAAATCCAAAACGGCGCAAGTTTAACCGTGCGCGAAAGCCAAATGGCGTTGTTTGTGGACGAAGGCAAAACCGCCGATGTGTTTTCCGCAGGTCGCTACACGCTCAACACGCAAACGCTGCCCGTTTTAACCAACCTGAAAAACTGGGACAAGCTGTTCCAATCGCCCTTTAAATCCGATGTTTACTTTTTCAACACGCGCCAGCAAATCGGCAAACGCTGGGGCACAGCGCAGCCTGTAACCGTGCGCGATGCCGATTTTGGCGTGGTGCAACTGCGCTCGTTTGGTATGTATTCCTACCGCATTGCCGACCCCGCGCAGTTTTTCAAAGAAATTTCGGGCGTGGTGGAAAGCTATACGGGCGAGCAGCTTGAAGCCCAGCTCAAAAACATCGCCATGACCCAGCTTGCCGCCGCCTTTGGCACATCGGGCGTACCGTTTTTGGACATGGCGGCAAACCAAGTGTTGCTGTCGCAAAAAATGACCGAATTACTCAAACCCGAATTCGCCAAATTGGGCTTGGCGTTGGAAAACTTTACCGTGGAAAGCATCACGCTGCCTGAAAACGTGCAACAAGCGTTAGATGCACGCATGAGCATGAATGTTATCGGCGATATGTCGCGCTACACGCAATACCAAACCGCCACCGCCATCCCAATGGCGGCGCAAAACGAAGGCGGTATGGCGGGCATGGGCGTGGGCATGGGCGCAGGTGTGGCGTTTGGGCAAGCAATGGCAGGGGCAATGGCAGGCACGCAGCCGCAAGCCGTGCCACCCGCCACCGCGCAAGACCATCAAGCCAAGCTCACGCAGCTTAAAACCATGCTGGATGGCGGTTTGATTTCGCAGGCGGATTATGATGCGGCGAAGGCAGAAGTGTTGAAGCAATTGATTGGGTAACACTATTGGCAGCCTGAAAACGGGAATCTGGTTTTCAGGCTACTGTTATTGTTGCCCTAAAATCATCCAAAGGCAGCCTGAAAAACGTTTTGGCGCGTTTCAGGCTGCCCAACATCATTCAAGGAACATATGATTAAAAAAGCCATTATTCCCACCCTTTTCGCGCTTATCTTGCTCGCCGCCGACACCACCTTTATGACCTTTGTGGAATATTTGGACGAATACGGCGAGCTGGATTTCACCCACAACATGTTTATCTTCGGCGTGATACTCGGCAGCATTTATCTGCTCTTGGAAATCGTCGCCGCGCTCTATCGCGCCAAATTCGCGCACAAGGCGCAAAACTGGCTGGCCGTGTTGCCCAATATTTTCGTGCCCAACGGTTTTTATGGTATTTCTATGTTTTTGTTGGCAAAGTTTTATCCAACAACAAAGAAGACAGCAATTATTTCCAAGCCGTGATGATTGCGTTTTCCGTGTTTTTCTTGTTGATTAACATCGAAAACCATCGCCAGCAATTGGCAAAAGAAAGCGGCGGACGATGGCGATGCGTCCGAGCCGTCCAACGAATAGCCAATGGTTTTCAGGCTGCCTTTTCATCGGCGCGCATTGGCGTTTGCAAGCAAAGTGGCGCATAATTCGCGCCGCTTGCCGTTTTCAGGCTGCCATTGTCATTTAGGCAGCCTGAAAAACGTTTAAACCAAGCAAGCGTTGTTTAATCGTTTTTATCCTGCAAACAAAAGGAGCTGTTATGAACAAAATCGCATCCACCCTTATCGCCGCTGCATTATTTGCCAGCGCCACCGCCAGCGCACACGGCAATCACGCCGCCAAAGCCGCCAGCAACGAGCCGAGCAAAGCGCCCGTAGATCGCGGCGTGCAAGTGTATAAAAAAGCCGAAATGCAAACATGGAACCGCAGCAAAGCCGCAGGCGGCGAAGGCGAATTGCTCGGCAAATTTGCCTACACCCGCCATCAAACGGGCGAGCAAGATGCCATCCGCGAAATCGGCTGGCTCACGCTGCCCGCAGGCGCATCCATCGGCTTACACAAACACGAAAACAACGAAGACGTGTATTTAATCGTTGAAGGCAAAGGCACGTTTGTGGACGGCAATGGCAACGAAACCCCCGTTGCCGCAGGCGATGTAACCATTGCGCGCCCTGGGCAATCGCACGCGCTGAAAAACACCAGCAAAAAACCGCTCGTGTTCATCAACTTTATCGGGCAACTGCCCAGCCAAGCCGCGCCTAAATAAGGCAGCCTGAAAAAGCAAAACCGTTTGGTGGAAGACCGAACGGTTTTTTTGTTGTGGGAATTGGGGTTCAGGCTGGTTTGGGGATTTATGCGGTTTTCAGGCTGGTTCTGGTTGTTTCAAAGATTCCCACAAAAGGCTGCCTGAAAACCAACCCAATGGAGTGTCGGAGGCTCGCCGACATCTTGGCAAACCAGCCATGCTCTGTTTAATAAGCGATTTGGCGACGAGCCGTCGCCGCTCCATACTCGTTTCAGGCTGCCTTACCAGTTAGCAAAAATCCATCCCCTACTCTATTCCCAAAAGGCAACCTGAAAACCAAAATTGCCAAACGCCTAATCCCACACACAAAAAAACAGCCTGAAAACTCTTTTCCAGTTTTCAGGCTGCCTATTTTGGTTAATCTATCACAAACGTTTGACACTACTGCCCATTCCCCTTATATAGTCCAGCCGAACGCAGTATCCTTTTTTCGGAAAAAAGCGTGCGCTTGTCCGACGGCGCACGAAGTGCGACTAGTT
>CAUQDE010000186.1:0-4240 GCA_963516425.1 uncultured Kingella sp. | reverse complement strand
GCGGAATGGAACACGATGTCGCAGCCCAAATCCAGCGGGGTTTGGCAATAGGGCGTGGCAAAGGTGTTGTCGATGCCGATGATTGCGCCGTGCGCTTTGGCTTTTTGCGCCAGCAGTTCAATGTCCACCAAGCGCAGCAGCGGGTTGGACGGGGTTTCCAGCCACAGCATTTTGACTTGATGCGCAGCAAGGATGCGGTCTAGGTTTTCAGGCTGCGTCAGGTCGGCAAAAATCACGTTTACGCCCCATTTGGCATACACGTTGGTGAGCAAATCGTAGCTGCCGCCGTAGATGTCGGACACGGCAACGATGGTGTCGCCCTGTTGCAGATAGGTGCGGAATATGCAGTCTATCGCCGCCATGCCGCTGGCAAAGGCAAAGCCGTGGGTGCCGTGTTCCAGCGCAGCAACGGTGTCTTCCAAGATTTTGCGCGTGGGGTTGGCGAGGCGCGAATAGCGAAAGGGGATGTTTTCGCCCAATTCGTGCATGGCGAACATGCTGTTTTGGTATAAGGGCGGCATCAGGGCGCGGTTGTGTTCATCGGGGTTGTAGGCGGAATGGATGGTTTGGGTGGCAAATTTCATGGCGATTCCTTTGCGGTGGGAGATGGGTTTTCAGGCTGCCTGAAAAAGGGAAAATCAAAGGTGGCGATTGTATTTCAAAACAGGGCATAGTGATATACTTGCGCCGCTTTCGGGCAGCCTGAAACCGCCGTTGCAGCCTGACAGTTATTTCAGGCTGCCGCAGGGTTCAGCCGCCCGCCTTGCCAAACCAATTTTAAAATTGCCTACACCCATCAAGGATACCTCAATGACCTCCATGCCCGATGTGCAAAGCACCCCCGATGTGCGCAACATCCCCATCAACCAAGTCGGCATCAAAGACTTGCGCTTTCCCATCCTCATCCGCAGCCAATCGGGCGAGCAAGCCACCGTTGCCCGCATCAGCATGACCGTATCGCTGCCCGCCGAGCAAAAAGGCACGCATATGTCGCGCTTTGTTGCCCTGATGGAAGAACACCGCGCCGCGTTCAATTTCGCCACGCTAGAAGCGCTTACCCGCAATATGCTGGCAAAACTGGAAGCCAACGCAGGCAAAATCAGCATCGCCTTTCCCTTTTTCCGCCAAAAGGCCGCCCCCGTTTCAGGCTGCCTCTCGCTGATGGACTACGACGTAACCCTTATCGGCGAAATGCGCGAACACGCCTTTATAGGCAGCCTGAAAATTATCGTGCCCGTTACCAGCCTTTGCCCCTGCTCTAAAGAAATCTCCGACTACGGCGCGCACAATCAACGCTCGCACGTTACCCTCACCCTGCGCTGCCGCGAAGCCGTCGCCATCGAAGAAGCAATCGACTGGGTGGAAAACCAAGCCTCCTGCCAGCTTTATGGCCTGCTCAAACGCCCCGACGAAAAATTCGTAACCGAACACGCCTACGAAAACCCCAAATTTGTGGAAGACATGGTGCGCGACATCGCCACCGTGCTCAAACAAGACCCGCGCATCGCCGCGTTTACCGTGGAAAGCGAAAATTTTGAATCCATCCACAACCATTCGGCTTACGCGCTGGTGGCGTTTCCCGAAAACTGATTTTCAGGCTGCCTACCGGGCGGGGTAGGGCAGCCTGAAAACCATTCTGCATTTGCCATAGCAAAAGAGTGCCCACAACAAAGCACTCTTTTATCACATCCATTCCAGCAACACCACAACCCATTTTGCAACACCCCGCCCCATTTTCAGGCTGCCTATTTGCCAAGCCGCCCGCGCCTCGTTATATTCCCCACTTTCCCCACTCCACAAAGGAAGCATAATGAAACCCCAACTCAAATGGCTCGCCGCCGCCCTATTGCTCACCAGCAGCCTTGCCGCCACCGCCGAACCCCAACGCATCGCCGCCGAAGACGAACAAAACGCCATCCGCATGGCAAAACGCGTTTCGCACGGCGGCCTGCTGGTTTCCACCGATAAAGACTGGTTCAACTGGGACGTGAACATTTTGAGCGGCTGCACCTATTACCGCATAGAAGTGTCGCATTCCACAGGGCAAGTATCGAGCGTTAAAAAAGACAAACTGTGCGGCAATCCCGAAGCCCTGCGCAAACTGCGCGCCCAAGCCGCCGAATTCCGCCGCACCACCAACTATTAACAAGGAACATCCATGACCTACCCCGCCTGCCCGCAATGCAGTTCAAATTTCACCTACCACGACGGCAGCCGGCTGGTTTGCCCCGAATGCGCCTATGAATGGACGGAGGGCGAAACCGCCGCCGATGCCGATGAAAGCGAAATCGTAAAAGATGCCAACGGCGCGGTTTTGCAAGACGGCGACAGCGTGGTGCTGATTAAAGACTTGAAAGTGAAAGGCAGCAGCCAAGTCATCAAGCAGGGCACCAAAGTAAAAAGCATCCGCCTGCAAGAAAGCGACCACAACATCGGTTGCAAAATCGACGGCACGCCGATGAATTTGAAATCGGAATTCGTGAAAAAAGCGTAAAGCGTTTTCAGGCTGCCTAGGAATGCGCAGGCAGCCTGAAAATGCGTATCGCCGCAACAATAAAGGCAGCCTGAAAACGCACCAAACGGTTTTCAGGCTGCCTTTGGCATGGGCGGCTGCCCGTTGCACTGCGCTTTTTAACACGCAAAACCCGCCGTCTTTTTGAGAGGCGCAGGCTCGTTTGCAGATTTCAGGCTGCCCCCATCGCGACAAATCGCCACAACCGCTTACAATCCATTACAATCCAACCTTTCCATCCGCACAACCACCCCATGAATATTCTGACGCAAGCGGCATCCTTTATCGTGAGCCGCAGCATTTTTTTACTCGTTTCGTTTTTAACCGGCATCCGCGCCAAATTTGAAGGCGACATCGCCTTCACCCCCGAGCGCAAAGTCTATTTTGCCAACCACAATAGCCACGCCGATTTCATCATGGTGCAGCTTGCCCTGCCCAAACGCTGGCGCAAAGCCGCCCGCCCCGTTGCCGGCGCGGATTACTGGCTTAAAGGCGCGTTTCGCCGTTTTGTGAGCAAACACGTGTTCAACAGCCTGCTGATTATGCGCAATGGCAACGACCCCAAAGCCATCACCCAGCAAATGTCGGATGTGCTTGCCACTCAATCCTCGCTCATCATCTTCCCCGAGGGCACGCGCAACACCGACGACAACACCTTGCTGCTGCCTTTCAAAAGCGGCATCTACCACCTTGCCCGCAGCAACCCCGATGTGGGCTTTGTGCCGATTTGGATTAACAACATCAACCGCGTGTTGCCGAAAAACCAAGTCATCCCCGTGCCGATTTTGTGCGATGTAATGATAGGCGAGCCGCTGTATTTGCAAGTGGACGAAGACAAAGAAGCCTTTTTGCAACGCGCCCGCCAAGCCATGCTCGCGCTGGTGCCGCCCACCAAAATCGCCGAATACGCGGAGAAATCAGCATGAGAGCGGATTTTTATCTGCCTGCCACGGTGGGCATCGTGTTTTTTGGCATTTTTTGTGCGCTGGCACTCGCTTCGCTGGCAGGCAAGTATTACGAGCGCAAACAAGGCTTTGACGTAAGCAACATGGTGAAAGAATGGAACGCCCGCGTGGCATCGTGGTGGGTGATTACCATCCTGCTGCTGGTAACATTTTGGATTGGGCGCGGCGGCATGATTGCGTTGTTTGTTGCCGCCTCGTTTGCCACGCTGCGCGAATTTATCAGCCATGTGTACCGCAATCGCGCCGACCATCTCACCATCGCGCTGTGCTTCTATATTCTGCTGCCCTTGCAATACTATTTTGTGCTGACCAACTGGTTTAGCATGTTTACCGTGTTGATTCCCGTGTATGCCTTTTTGCTGCTGCCCATCATCCGCAATATGGCGGGCGACAACAGCCAATTTTTTGACCGCACTGCCAAAATCCAATGGGGCGTGATGATTACCGTGTATTGCCTCTCGCACGTGCCCGCCTTGTTGAGCTTGGAAATCAAGGATTACGCCTCGCCCAACATCGTGCTCTTGCTGTTTATGCTGGTGGTGGTGCAAAGCGGCGATGTGTTTGCTTATTTATGGCGACGCGCGGGCAGCAAAATCGCCCCGCCGCGCACGCTGCCCAGCGCGTATATCAGCGTGCCGCTTTCCACGCTGCTGGCGGCGAGCCTCTATTGGATAACGCCGTTCACCCCGTTTCAGGCTGCCTTAGCAGGCTTGATGATTAGCCTGATGGGCTTTTTTGGCAACGAAGTGATGCGCGCCATCAA